>JALSTE010000684.1 GCA_026983855.1 Acidimicrobiia bacterium | reverse complement strand
CGACATCGTCGATCGGGGTTGGCCCGGGGAGTGACTGATCCGGGTTTCCGGGGAACCGGGCCGGTGCCGCCGATCGTCACAGCAGGTGTACGGATCCCCGCGAAGAGATCGAGGACGGTCATGAAACGCAGAATTCTGATCCTGGGCCTGTCCCTGGCCATGTTCGCCGCCGCCTGCAGCGGTGGCGCCGGTGGCGGCTCCGAGGGTGGATCTCAGGTCACGAACCCATCCACCACCGACCTGGGGGACGTGACCCTGGCCGCGGCCCTGACCCGCTTCGACGCCTGCGAGTCGTACCTGTCCTACGTGAAGGAACAGGCCCTGGAGATCGTGGGTCCCTGGGGTCTGCCCGGCTCGGGCTACTACGGGGGACCGGCGATACTGGAGGAGGCGCAGACCTCCGAACCCACCGGCGAGCAGGATGCACGGCTGGGGACCCCGGCCACCACGGCGGCGGGGGGTGACGCGGCCTCCGGCTCCCTCGAGCCGGGGGTGGACTACAGCACCACCAACGTCCAGGAGGAGGGGGTCGACGAACCCGACATCGTCAAGACCGACGGGAGCCGGTTGCTGGTGCTGTCGGGTGACACCCTGAACCTCTTCGACGTGACCGGCACCGACCCGGTCCTGGTCGACTCCCTGGAGGTGGCCGACGGCGCCTGGGTGTCGGACATGCTGATGAACGGGGACCGGGTGGTGCTGATGGCCCAGGCCGGTCTCTACGACGTGGCCCCCGACCGGGTGTCCCTCGTGGACGGGGTCGTTCCCGGGTACGGATACAGCCCGGTGAGCGTCCTGACCGAGATCGACCTGAGCGGGAACTCGATGTCGGTCAGCCGCCGTCTGCTGCTGGACGGTTCGGTGTTGAGCTCCCGCATGATCGACGGGGTGGTGAGGGTGGTGGTTCAGTCACCCCCGACCGGACTGCAGTTCACGACCCCCTCGGGAGGTCTGAGGGGGGAGAATGACGCCCTGGAGTTCAATCGCAACGTGATCCGCAACTCCACCGCCGACAACTGGTTGCCGTTCTTCATCCTCCAGGATGCCGGGGGTCGGCAGATCGCGGAGGGGGACCTGGTCGCCTGTGAGAACGCTTATCACCCCGAGGAGTTCTCGGGTCTGAACCTGCTCAGCGTGGTCACCTTCGACCTGGGGGGCGAGGGCCTGGCCTCCACCCAGGGCACCGGGGTCCTGGCCGACGGTGAGACCGTCTACGCCGGGACCGGGAGCCTCTACGTGGCCACCACCCGCTGGGTGGACTGGCAGTCGGTGGAACAGGAGGTGGCCCAGGGCCGCACCCCCGATGTGGAGCCACTCTCCACGGCCATCCACCGCTTCGACATCAGCGATCCCCGCTCCAGCACCTACCTGGCCAGCGGAACGGTGGAGGGGACCGTGCTGAACCAGTACTCGATGTCGGAACTGGACGGCCGGCTGCGGGTGGCCACCACCAAGGAGGCGTTCTGGTGGGAGGACCAGCCCCAGCGGGAGAGCTCCAGCACCCTGTGGGTCCTGGAACGGAACGGCCGGTCGCTCGACGTGGTCGGTTCGGTCGGTGACCTGGGCAGGGGGGAACGGATCTTCGCCGTTCGCTTCCTGGGCGACGTGGCCGCGGTGGTGACCTTCCGGCAGACCGATCCCCTCTACCTGATCGACCTGGGCGATCCCCGGGCCCCCCGGGTGGCGGGGGAGCTGAAGATCAAGGGCTTCTCGGCGTACCTGCATCCCGTGGGGGAGAACCTGCTGCTGGGGGTGGGCCAGGACGCCACCGACGAGGGCCGGACCCTGGGAACCCAGGTGTCGCTGTTCGACATCAGCGACCGGGCGAATCCGGTGAGGGTGTCGACGTGGACCATCCCCGGTGGATCCTCCGAGGTCGAGTTCGATCCCCGGGCCTTCCTCTACTGGGAGCCCCGGAACCTCATCGTCCTGCCGGTCAGCCGATTCGGCGACTCCGGTGTGGAGTTCGGGCCCGAGGACGAGGTTCCCCTCCCCGATTCCTTCCTCGGGGCCGAGGTGCTGCAGATCGTCGACGGCCAGTTGGTCGAGAGAGCGGCCATAACCCAGCAGAGTGGCCCGATCCTGTACAGCGAGTGCGACGGAATCCTCCCGGTCGAACCCGAGGGGGGAGCGGGCGGGGGCGCGCAACCCCTTCCCGGGGGGGAGACGGTGCCGGCGGAGGAACAGCCCGCTCCGGCCCCTGACGCCGGTGACGAGACGACCGTCTCGGGGGGTTCGGTGGCCCCGGTTCCCGACGGCGGTGACTGCTACCAGTGGTACGACTACGACTGGCAGGCCCAGATCAGGCGGAGCCTCGTCGTGGGTGACTCGCTCATCACCGTCTCGGGCAAGGGCGTCATGGCCACCGATCTGGACACCTTCACCAGCGGACCGGTGGTCACCTTCCCCGGTCTCCCCGAGTACCGCTGATCGTGCCTCAGGGGGGATAGCGTCGTCGTACCCGCCGGACCCCGGGGTCCGGCGGGTTGACCGTGGTCGAACCGGAGGTGCCAGATGACCCGATCTCCCCGAATCGGCGTGTCGATGAGTTCGAGTCATGCCGTGGGCGATCCCGCCGAGGGCGCCCGTCGGATGATCGAGAGGGCGGCCGCCGCCTCCCGGTCCGGTCTGGACTTCCTCAGTGTCGGTGATCAGCACGCCACCGCCTCCCCCTACTACCAGAACGTCCCGATGATGGGCCGTCTACTGGCCGAGTGGGACGACCGGCCCGCCGGGTTGCTGTTCCTGCTGCCGTTGTGGCACCCGGTGCTCCTGGCCGAGCAGGTGGGAACCCTCGCCGCTCTCCAGCGGGGAACGGTCATAGTGCAGACCGGCCTGGGTGGGGGCGAGACCCAGTTCGCGGCCATGGGCCGGTCCCTGCGAAACCGGGTCGGTGACTTCGAGGAGTGCTTCCGGGTGGCCTCGGCCCTGCTGGCCGGGGAGACCGTGGACAGTGAGCGGTTCGGGATCGTCGGAGCCCGGATCAGCCCGGTCCCGGACCAGGAGATCGAATGGTGGATGGGGGCCGGCGTGCCCCGGGCCATGGAACGGGCGGCCCGGCTGAGCCCCGATTTCTACGCCGGTCCGGGTCATGACCTGGAGGGTTCGAAGGAGGTCCTGGGGATGTACCTGAGAGCGGCGGAGAAGGTGGGGAGCCGACCCCGTCGCCTCGTGCTGCGCAAGGACGTTCTGGTGGCCGGGGACGACGATCTGGCCCGGCGGGTGGCGGAGCCGGTGATCGCCTCGGGCTACCGGGGGTTCCCTCCCGAGGCCCTGGTGGTCGGGTCCCCGGCGAGGGTGGCGGAGGAACTCGCCGCCTATGTCGAGTTGGGCTACACCGACATAGCGGTTCGTCAACTACCCGTGGACCAGGCTCTGGCGGTCCGCTCCCTGGAGCTCCTCGGAGAGGTGAGAAGAGAGCTTCGGGGTGGATCGGACTGAGCCCCACCGGCCCCCGATCGCCGCCGTGCCGAGGAGAGAAGTGCAGAACGTCACACGATCCCATCGAACCGCCGGCGGGGTGGAGGTCAATTGCACGGTCCAGCCCGTGGACTACGGAAGGGCCATAGATCCGGTCCTCGACCTCCTGGACGACAGGAGGGGGGCGGTGCTGTCCTCGAACTACGAGTACCCGGGCCGCTACACCCGCTGGGACACGGCCATCGTCGATCCGCCCGTGGGGATCGAGGCCCGGGGACGGAGGGTGGAGATCGTCGCCTACAACCCCCGGGGCCGCCCCCTGCTGGAGATGATCCTCCCCCATCTCTCGGGCCACCCCCATCTTCTCCGTCCGACCATGACGGGGGACCGGATCGAACTCCGGATCGCCGAATCGGCCGAGGTCCGCTCCGAGGAGTACCGTTCCCGGCGTCCGACGGTCTTCTCCCTGATCAGGGCCCTGCGAGACCTGTTCTCCGCCCCCGAGGACGGTGTCCTGGGTCTCTACGGCGCCTTCGGATACGACCTGGCGTTCCAGTTCGAGGACGTTCCGCTGAAGCTCCCCCGGCCGGAGCGACAGAGGGATCTGGTGCTGTACCTGCCCGATGAGATGCTCGTCGTCGATCACCATCAGGCGACCGCGGAACGCCACCTCTACGACTACAGCGGAGGCGGGTTCTCCACCGTGGGCGTGGAGCGAACCGGTTCCCCGGCCCCCTACCGGCCGGCACCGGAGGGCTCGCCAAGGCCCCCGGCCGGCGACCACCGACCGGGGGAGTACGCGGCGGTGGTGGAGAGGGCCAAGGAGAAGTTCCTGAGGGGTGACCTGTTCGAGGTCGTGCCCGGTCGGACCTTCTTCGAGAGGGTGTCGGCCCGACCCTCGCAGATCTCCCGGCGGTTGCGGGAGGTGAATCCCTCGCCGTATTCGTTCATGTTCAACCTCGGTGACAACGAGTTCCTGGTGGGCGCCTCACCGGAGATGTTCGTGAGGGTCACGGGACGGCGGATCGAGACCTGTCCGATCTCGGGGACCATCAGGAGGGGACGGGACGCCATCGAGGATTCCGAGCAGATACTGAGGCTGCTCAACTCCGAGAAGGACGAATCGGAGTTGACCATGTGCTCCGACGTGGACCGCAACGACAAGTCCAGGGTGTGCGAGCCGGGATCGGTGAGGGTGATCGGACGGCGCCAGATCGAGATGTACTCGCGGCTGATCCACACCGTGGATCACATCGAGGGCCGACTCCGGGCGGACATGGACTGCCTCGACGGGTTCCTCTCCCACGCCTGGGCGGTGACGGTCACCGGGGCGCCGAAGGTCTGGGCCATGAGGTACATCGAGGAGCAGGAGAAGTCACCGCGGGTCTGGTACGGGGGTGCGGTGGGTGGGGTCGGCTTCGACGGTGGGATGAACACCGGTCTGACCCTGCGGACCGTACGGATCCTGGACGGCACCGCCGAGGTGAGGGCCGGCGCCACCCTCCTGCACGACTCCGATCCCGCCGAGGAGGAGGCGGAGACGGAACTCAAGGCCTCGGCCCTGCTGGCCGCGATCCGTGAGGCGGGGGTGGAGCCCGGTCCGGATTCGGACTCGGAGGGCGGCCCCGGTGGTGAGGGTCCGTCGGTGCTGCTCGTGGATCACGAGGATTCCTTCGTCCACACCCTGGGCAACTACTTCCGCCAGTGCGGGGCGGAGGTGAGCACGGTCAGGGCACCACTCGAGGCCGGTGATCTCGAGGCCCACCACCCCGATCTCGTGGTCATGTCCCCCGGCCCGGGAAACCCCGGGGACTTCGGATGCCGGCGGTCCATCGAACTGGTCCGTTCGCGGTCGATACCACTGTTCGGGGTGTGTCTGGGGATGCAGGCCATCGTGGAGGCGTTCGGCGGTCGTCTCCGCCGGCTCGAGCGTCCGATGCACGGCAAGCCGTCCCGCATCCACCTCGCATCCCCGGCCGACGACGGGCCCGCCACCCCCTCGATCGTGTTCTCGGGTCTGGGGCCGGAGGTCACCGTGGGTCGCTACCACTCGCTGTGCGCCGATCCCGTTGGTCTACCCCCCGAGCTGCGGGTCACCGCCGTCACCGGGGACGGGGTGATCATGGCGATCGAGCACGTCACGGAGCCCATCGCCGGGGTGCAGTTTCATCCCGAGTCCATAATGTCCCTCGGCGGGGAGGCCGGGATCCACATGATCAGGAACGTGGTGGATGGTCTGACTCAGGGTCGGGGACACCACGACGTTGCGTCAAGGGTGAGCTGATGGGCCATGCTGGATCCATGTCAGAGCTGCTCTGGTACTCCAAGCCGGAACTCGAACGCCCCCTGCTGATAGTGGCCTTCGGGGGTTGGTTCGACGCCGGATCGTGTGCCACCGACTCAGTGGATCACCTGGCCGGGAGGTTCGGGGCCCACAGGGTCGCGGAGATCGACCCCGAGGAGTTCTTCGACTTCCAGGAGGTTCGACCCGAGGTGAGTTTCACCGAGGAGGGCGAGAGGGAGATCCGCTGGCCGTCCAATGAGATCCACGCCGCCCGCACCGAGGGCACGCACGATCTGCTGCTGCTGGCCGGGGTGGAGCCCCGGTTGAAGTGGCGCACCTTCGTCCACAATCTGGTCGAGGTCATCGACACCCTCGGTGTGGAGATGGTGATCACCCTGGGGGCCATGGTGGCCGCCGTGCCCCACACCCGTCCGCCCCGGGTGACGGCCAGTTCCGGTGATCCCGAGCTGGCTCGTCGTCTCGGTCTCGATCTTCCCAGTTACCAGGGACCCACCGGGATCGTGGGGGTGATCCACCAGACCCTCGGGGAGAGGTCGGTGCCGGCGGTGTCGCTGAGGGTCGGTGTCCCCCACTACGTGTCGGGTCCGTCCAATCCGAAGGGACGGCAGTCGCTACTGGCCGAGCTCCAGAGGGTGACCGGCGTCGAGACCGGTCACGGGGATCTGGCGGCCGCCGTCCTCGAATGGGAGGAGCGGGTCGGTTCCGCCGTGGCCGGTGATCCCGAGGTGGCCGAGTACGTACGTGGGCTGGAGGAGGAGGCCGACAGCCGGGCCGAGGACGAGATTCCCACCGGTGAGCATCTGGCGGCGGAGTTCGAGCGGTTCCTGAGGGATCTGGGCGACTAGCCGGCCCGGGGCTACAGCACGTCGACGGCCCTCTGGCGCAGCCAGTGATCGGCGAGCACCAGGAGGGTCATGGCCTCCACCAGGGGTACGGCCCGGGGCAGCACGCACGGATCGTGTCTTCCCCTGGCCTCCAGCACCACCGGGTTTCCCTCGTCGTCCACGGTCTCCTGGGGCCTCGAGATGGTGGCCGTGGGCTTGAAGGCCACCCGGCAGACGATGTCGGCGCCGTTGGATATACCGCCCTGGATCCCGCCCGAGCGGTTGGCCAGGGTACGGGGCCCCTCCGCCCCGGGGACGAAGGGGTCGTTGTGCTCACTGCCCCGTCGACGGCTTCCGGCGAACCCGCTACCGGACTCGAATCCCTTGGCGGCGGGAAGGCTGATCATGGCCCCGGCCAGGGCGGCGTCGAGTTTGTCGAAGACCGGTTCCCCGAGTCCGGCCGGCACCCCCCGGGCCACACAGGTGACCACCCCTCCCAGGGAGTCTCCGTCGCGTCGGGCCGTCTCGATGGCTGAGGTCATCGCCGCCGCGGCCTCGGGGTCGGGGCAGCGGACGGGGTTGGCCTCGATCTCACCGGGGGTCACCGTGGACAGGTCCACCGTGGCGTCCACACTGCCTACGGAGGAGACCCATGCCAGGACCTCGATACCGGCCACCCGGCGCAGGAGAACCCGGGCCACGGCCCCCGCCGCCACCCTACCGACGGTCTCCCGGGCGCTGGCCCGACCTCCTCCCTGCCAGTTTCGGACACCGAACTTGGCGTCGGTCGTCCAATCGGCGTGGCTGGGTCGGTAGATGTGGGCCATGTGCTCATAGGCGCCGGGCCGGGCGTCCCGGTTGGACACCTGCATGGCGATCGGTGTGCCCAGCGTCCGGCCCTCGAACACCCCCGAGACGATGGTCACCCGGTCGTCCTCGCGGCGTTGGGTGACGAGATGGCTCTGGCCCGGCCGTCGGCGATCCAGGTCGGGTTGAATGTCGGCCTCGGACAGCTCGAGGCGGGGAGGGCAGCCATCGACGATGACGCCCACCGCCCCGCCGTGACTCTCACCGAACGTCGTGATCCGGAAGAGGTCACCGAAGGAGTTGCCGGCCATCCGACCGAGGGTAGAGCCTCCGATCCGTGGTCACGAGTCCCGGGTCGTTGCCGGGGACCCGACGCGGACCTCTGGCCCCCGGGGCAGGGGCCCCGGCGTGTGATCGGTCGGGTGGCGGCGCGGGATCTGCCGAGACCCCTGTTGCTAGGTTGGCCCCGTGAACGAGGGGCGCGATGAGGCCGAGAAGACCCTGGTGCTCCTGCAGTCGGCCCCCGATGAGTCCCCGTCGGAGGTGGCCGAGGTTCCCCCGGCCCTGAGGCGCGGCGTGCTGATCTTCGCGGTCGT
>JALSTE010000683.1 GCA_026983855.1 Acidimicrobiia bacterium | reverse complement strand
CGGAGCCCTGGACCTAAAGCTGCGTCAGGAGATGCAGGGGGAGCTCAAGGCCCTCCAGCGGGACGTGGGAATCACCTTCATCTACGTCACCCACGATCAGGAGGAGGCCCTCACCATGAGCGACCGCATAGCGGTGATGAACGAGGGTCATCTGCTCCAGGTGGGGAGCCCCGAGGAGATCTACGAACGTCCCGCCACCCGGTTCGTGGCCGACTTCATCGGCCGCACCAACTTCCTGGAGGGCACCGTGGCCTCCCCCGGGGAGCTGGTGCTGGCGAACGGGGTCAGGGTGGCCGTCGACTCCGATCTGCCCGGCGGCACCTCCGCCGCCCTGACCGTGCGACCCGAGAAGTTCCACCTGGTGGCCCGTGACGACGCCGACGCCGGGGACGAGGGTCCCGAACGACCCGGGGACTCCGACCCCCGGGCCTCACAGCGGGTGCCGGGGGTCATCCACCGGGCGACCTACCTCGGCAACGCCATGGTCTACGAGGTGGAGATCGACTGGATGTCGGTGGAGGTCCGGACCCCCGCCGGCGGCTCCGTCCCTCGGTTCGCTCCCGGCCGTGAGGTCTGGGTGACCTACGACCCCGTCGACGCCAGCGTGGTGGAGAGCCGGTGAGTCCCGCCCCGACCCCCGGGGGGAGGTGAGACCTTGCCCATCGACACCGAGCCGGCCCTGGCCCTCGATGAACCCACCGGGGCCCGCCCCCTCCCCGATCTGGAATCGGGCGACGCCCGGGCCCGGTCGCGTCTCGGCCTTCTCCTGGCCCTGCCCGGGATCATCTACCTGACCGTCTTCTTCGTGATCCCCCTCGGCTTCGTGGTGGTCACGTCCTTCGCCACCCGTACCCGCACCGGTCGCACCGCCTATTCCGGCTGGAACACCGACGCCTACGGCAAGGTGCTGACCTCCGATCTCATCCGGGCCGTGGCCTGGCGCAGCCTGGGGCTGGGGATACTCACCACCCTCATCTGCCTGGCCCTCGCCTTCCCCCTCAGCTACTTCATCTCCACCCGGCGGCCCACGGTGCGCAATCTGCTTCTGATCGGGGTCATGATTCCGTTCTGGTCCAACTTCCTGGTCCGCACCTACTCGTGGCGGGTGCTGCTGGACTCCAAGGGTCTGGGCACCCGGGCCCTGGGACTGCTCGGGCTGGGCGACGGGCGGATCCTGTTCACCCAGAAGGCGGTGGTGCTGGGGATGGTCTACGGGTTCCTCCCCTTCATGGTGCTCCCCCTCTACGCGGCCCTCGAACGCATCGACTGGAGTCTGGTGGAGGCCTCCCGCGATCTCTACGCCACCGGCTGGACCGCCTTCCGCCGCATCGTGTGGCCCCTGTCCCGCCCCGGGGTGATCGCCGGTTCCATCCTGGTGTTCGTACCCAGCTTCGGGGCCTACATAACCCCGGCCCTGCTGGGCGGCGGCAAGGACCCCCTGCTGGGCAGCTACATAGTCGGTCAGTTCCTCCAGGCCCGGAACTGGCCCCTGGGCTCGGCCCTGTCGGTGGTGGTCCTGGTGGTCATGCTGGCCGGGACCATCGTGTACTTCCGCACCGGTGCGAGGACCCTGTGAGGGCCGCATCGTGAAGGGCGCCGCCCGCTCCACCGCCGCCCCCCGGGGCGCGGCCCGGGGCCTGCTGACGGGGTTCAGCTCCCTGGTGTTCGTGTTCTTTTACGCCCCCATCGTGGTGCTGTTCGTCTTCAGCTTCAACGACTCCAACTCCATCAGCCAGTGGGCCGGATTCACCAACGACTGGTACGGCCGGGCCCTCCACAACGCCAACGTCACCTCGGCCATGTCGGTGTCAATCCGGGTGGCGATCATCTCCACGGTGGTGAGCGTGGTGCTGGGGACCCTCTCGGCCCTGACCCTGGAGCGCTACCGCTGGCGGGGTCGGATGGTGTTCGACGCCGTGCTCTACCTGCCGATCATCATCCCCGACGTGGCCATGGCGGTGATGCTGCTGCTGTTCTTCTCCAAGGCCTCGGACCTGATCAGCACCATTCCCGGCATAGACACCAGATCGGGGATCGACAGCCTGGTGCTCAGCCACGTGGCGTTCAACATCTCCTTCGTCTCGGTGGTGGTGAGGGCCCGGATCGCCGACATGGACCCCTCCATCGAGGAGGCGGCCGCCGATCTGTACGCCAACCGCTGGAAGACGTTCTGGCGGGTCACCCTCCCCCAGATAACACCCGGCATCATCGGTGGGGCCCTGCTGGCCCTCACCACCAGCTTCGACGACGTGGTCATCTCCAGTTTCGTGGCCGCCCTGGGTTCGACCACCCTGCCGGTGTACGTCTTCGGCCTGCTCCGCAAGGACGTGACCCCCCTGATCAACGCGGTGTCGATGATCATCCTGGCCATCTCGGTCGCCCTGGTGGCCCTGTCCCTGATCGCCCAGAAAACCGTCAGTCGCAGTGACTGACCCGACCCCGGCGACGTCTCCCGACGGCCGCCCCGTGACCGACCCGGTCCGCACATGGAGGAAATGACATGAAGAAGACGCTCCTGGTCCTGATCATGGCCCTGGCCCTGCTGGCCGCCGCCTGCGGGGACAGCTCCGGGGGGGACACCACGGCGGGCCCGGCCGACTCCGGCACCGCCACCACCGCCTCATCCACCGGCGATTCGGGAACGGCCACCACCGCCGCATCTCCCGGTGACTCCGGGGACTCCGGGGACGCCATGGCCGGTCCCGCCTGCACCGCCGGGCAGACCGATGGTGACCTCAACCTCTACAACTGGAGTGAGTACATAGACCCCGAGCTGATCACGAAGTTCCAGGACGAGTACGGGGTGAAGGTCACCGAGGACTTCTTCCCCTCCAATGAGGACATGTTCGCCCGGGTCTCCAACGGCAATCCCGGTTTCGACGTGGTCGTGCCCTCCGACTACATGGTGGCCATCATGATCGACGAGAACCTCCTGCTGCCCCTGCAGAAGGACGCCCTACCCAACCTGGCGAACCTGGCGCCGGAGTTCAGCAGCGGTCTGCCCTTCGACCCCGATGGTGCCTACTCCGTCGCCTACCAGTGGGGGACCACCGGGATCGGGGTGAACCTCGACGCCATGCCGGAGAACTTCGAGGAGAGCTGGGGGCTGATCTTCGACCCCGAGATGGCCTCGCAGTTCAAGGGGAAGATCAGCCTGCTGGACGACCCCCGCGAGACCATGGGGGCGGCCCTCAAGTACCTGGGCTACTCACTGAACACCACCAGTGAGACCGAACTGGCCGAGGCCCGGGATCTCCTCGCCGCCACCATCGACAACGTGGCCGCCTTCGACTCCGACCAGTTCGAGGACCTCCTGGTGGGAGGTGAGGTGGACATCGCCCACGGCTACAGCGGGGACTTCTTCGCCGCCTTCGACGGGGCCAGCACCGACGACTACGACGCCTGGGAGCACTTCTACTACTTCGTGCCCGAGGAGGGTGGAACCCGCTGGGTGGACAACATGGCCATCCTGGCCGACGCCCCCCACCCCTGCACCGCCCACACGTTCATCAACTTCATCCTCGATGCCGAGAACGGGGCGGCGCTGACCAACTTCAACTTCTACGCCAGCCCCAACCAGGCGGCGGAGGAGTTCATCGATCCCGAGATCCTCGATGATCCGGCCATCTACCCGCCCGCCGACGTCCTGGCCAAGCTGGAGCTCATTCGCGACACGGGTGACTTCGAGATCAACTACCAGGACTACTTCACCCAGGCCAAGGGCTGAGCCCAATCCCGATGCGGTGACGAGGGCCCCGGGAGAGATCCCGGGGCCCCCAACCACCCCGATCTGTGAAACCCGGGGACCTCCACGCAAGCCCCCCGCACTCGCAGATCCCCGGGGACTGCCCGATCTGTGAGACCCCAGGCCCACCGCAGCGGCCCCCCACTCGCAGATCCCCGGGAAAACCCCCGATCTGTGAAACCCGGGGACCGCCACCCAGGTTGTC
>JALSTE010000682.1 GCA_026983855.1 Acidimicrobiia bacterium | reverse complement strand
GGGGGCGCTCAGTGCTTGATCATCACATGCTTGATCTCGGTGTAGTGCTCCAGGGCGTACATGGACATGTCCTTGCCGTAGCCGGACTGCTTGTAACCCCCGTGGGGCATCTCCGAGCAGATCGTGATGTGGTCGTTGACCCACACCGTCCCGTACTCCAGCTCCCGGGACATCCGCATGGCCCGACCCACGTCGGAGGTCCACACACTGGCCGCCAGGCCGTAGTCGACGTCATTGGCCCAGGCCAGGGCGGTGGCCTCATCGGGAGCCGACTGCACGGTGATCACCGGCCCGAAGACCTCCTTCTGCACGATCTCGGCCCCCTGATCCACCCCGATCACCACCGTGGGCTCGTAGAACCAGCCCTCCCGGTCCAGCCTCCGCCCCCCGGTGGTGGCCGTGGCCCCCGCCGCCAGGGCCCGGTCGACGAAGCCCGCCACCCGCTGGGCCTGGGCCTCCGACACCACCGGGCCCATGGCCACCTCGGCATCGGTGGGATCGCCCACCTTCAGCCCCCTGGTGGCCTCGGTCATGGCCTCCACGAACCGGTCGTTGACCCCCGCCCCGGTGATGATCCGACAGGGAGCGGTGCAGTCCTGGCCTGAGTTGTAGTAGGCGCTCTCGGCCAGGTGGGCGACCACGGCCTCCACGTCGGCGTCGTCGAACACGATCACCGGGGCCTTGCCCCCCAGCTCGAGGTGCACCCGCTTGAGGGTCTGGGCGGCGGTGGCGGCCACCGCCTTACCCGCCCTCACACTGCCGGTGAGGGACACCATGGCCACCCCGGGGTGGGCCACCAGGGCCTCACCGGCGGTGGTTCCCCGCCCGCAGACCACGTTCACCACCCCCGGGGGCAGGATGTCGGCGGTGATCTCCATGAGCTTGAGGGCCGAGTAGGGGGTCAACTCCGAGGGCTTGAGCACCACCGTGTTGCCCGCGGCGAGGGCCGGGGCCAGCTTCCAGGTGGCCATGTTGAGCGGGTAGTTCCAGGGGGCGATGGACCCGATCACCCCCAGGGAATCACGCCTCACGTAGGAGGTGGCACCCTCGACGTACTCCGCCGCCGCCTTGCCCTCCATGAAACGGGGGGCGTGGGCGAAGAACCGCCAGTTGTCGAGGGTGAGATCCATCTCGAACTCGATGATCGACACCGGCTTGCCCACGTTGGCGCACTCGATGGACGACAGTTCATCCATGTTGGCGGCGATGGCGTCGGCGACGGCGGTGAGGACCTCGCTGCGGTGGCGGGGGGTGGTGTGCGACCACTCGTGGTAGGCGGCCCGGGCCGCGGCCACTGCGTCCTCCACGTCCTCGGGACCACTGGAAGGTGCGGTTCCCATCACCCTCCCGGTGGCGGGGTCGATGATCTCATCGGTGGCCCCGCTGCGGGCGGGCCTCCACTCCCCACCTATGTAGTTCAGCTCCGGCACGGCCCTTCCCCTCTCTGGTGGCTGTACTTCGGTGTTCGGGACTTCGGTGCCCGGGTTTTCGGTCGACCGGTCCGGATGCGACCGTGGTCCGCAACCACGACAATAGTCGGAGCATTGTTTCCGTTGCATATGGGCTATCGGAACACCGAATCAGTTGTTGGATGGGCCATACTAGTGTTGAATCAGTGGTGGGCCCCGACTACCCGCCGAGATCAGAGAGCACGAGGACACTCCGTGGCCGAGCTGAACCACGACCAACTGGCGGCCCTGGCCGACACCCACCTCTGGGGCCACTTCTCCACCATGGGGGACCGGGTGGACTCCATGAGGGTCATCGAGCACGGTGACGGTTGCTACGTTTGGGACGCCCGCGGCCGCCGCTATCTGGACGGCCTGGCCGGACTGTTCGTGTCCCAGGTGGGCCACGGTCGGGGTGAGCTGGCCAAGGCCGCGGCCGAACAGGCCTCCACCCTGGCCTACTTCCCCATCTGGACCTACGCCCATCCCACCGCGGTGGAGTTGGCGGCCCGCCTGGCCCAGATGGCCCCCGGTGACATCAACCGGGTGTTCTTCACCACCGGTGGTTCCGAGGCGGTGGAGTCGGCGTGGAAACTGGCCCGCCAGTACTTCAAGCTCCGGGGCGAGCCGGGCCGGTACAAGGCCATCAGCCGCAACCTGGCCTACCACGGCACGACCATGGGGGCCCTGTCCATAACCGGCCTACCGGCCATCAAGCAGGCGTTCGAACCCCTGGTGCCCTCCACCACCCAGGTGGCCAACACGAATCACTACCGGTGTGGGTTCTGTTCGGACCGACCGGCCTGCACCCTGGCCTGCGCCGACGACATCGAGAGGACCATCCTGGCCGAGGGACCCGAGACCGTCGCCGCCGTCTACCTCGAACCGGTGCAGAACTCCGGGGGCTGCTTCACCCCCGGGGAGGGCTACTTCCAGCGGGTCCGCGAGATCTGCGACCGCTACGGCGTGCTGATGGTCAGCGACGAGGTCATCTGCGCCTTCGGCCGGCTGGGTCACATGTTCGGATCGGACCGCTACGGCTACCAGCCCGACATCATCACCACCGCCAAGGGCCTCACCTCGGGCTATTCGCCCCTGGGCGCCATGCTCGTCAGCGACCGGGTGGCCGAACCCTTCTGGGGTACGGGAGAGACCTTCCTCCACGGCTTCACCTTCGCCGGGCATCCCGTCAGCTGCGCGGTGGCCATGGCCAACCTGGACATAATCGAGGGCGAGAACCTCACCGGCCGGGTCAGGGAGAACGAGGCCGCCTTCCGCTCCGCCCTGGAGGATCTCACCGACCTGCCCATAGTCGGTGAGGTGCGGGGGGCCGGCTACTTCTACGGCATCGAACTGGTCAAGGACCGGGACTCCCGTCAGACATTCAGCCCCGAGGAGAGCGAGAGGATACTCCGCGGCTTCCTCTCCAACCGCCTGCTGGACCTGGGCCTCATCTGCCGGGCCGACGACCGCGGCGAGCCGGTCATCCAGCTCTCCCCTCCCCTGATCGCCGGGCCCGAGCAGTTCGAGGAGATCAACGGCATCCTGCGGCAGGCCCTCACCGAGGCCATGGCCCTACCCCGGGCCTGAGCGGGCCACACTCTGACCATGGCCAACACCCCACCCGGCGCCGACAACCACGAGTCCCTCGACGAGACCGACAAGGCCATCATCCGTCACCTCCAGCACGACGGACGCATGTCGTACGCCGCCCTCAGCCCCCTGGTCGGGTTGTCCGAGGCCGCCACCCGCCAGAGGGTGAACCGCCTCATCGACCACGGCGTCATGCAGGTGGTGGCGGTCACCGACCCGGCCACGGTGGGGCTCGGCCTGCAGGCCATGGTCGGCATCGTCACCGTGGGCGACGTCCGGGCCGTGGCCGACGCCCTGGCCGAGATAGAGGCCGTCGACTACGTGGTGATCGTGGCCGGCCGCTACGACATCGTGATAGAGGTGGTGGCCAACTCCACTGACGACCTGCTGGATCTGATCAACGGACAGATCAGGACGATCCCCGGGGTGGACCGCACCGAGATCCTCACCTACCTCAAGCTGGTGAAGCAGACCTACACCTGGGGCACCGCCTGACCCCTCCCGTCCCCGGTGACCCTCCCCGCACCACGGTCCCGGGGGATCCCCGGAACCACCCAGCGCAGCGGCGGCTCACCGGCGCAACTCCCGATCCATGACCTCGGGGGACTCCCATGGCGTCCGTCCAGGCCAGAGATCGGCAGGTGGTCGGGACGGCGGGATTTGAACCCGCGACCCCCTGCTCCCAAAGCAGCCTGGCGACGAGGCGTTGCCCTGCGGATTTGTATGAAGTGCCTGCTCAGAGGTGATTTTCTCGTGGACTTCGTTCGCCGCGACGAACCGCTGTTGACCGCTGCTACGCGCGCGTATCGCGCGTGGCTGGCCGAGATGATCGTCTACAGCGCGACGGCTTCGCTCCGGATGTGGTCGTCTCGATGGGTCAACCCGCCAGCCGAGACAATGTCGACCCCGTAACCGAGAAGTGCTTCGAGGGTGGCTCGGAGATGCAGCAGGTCGAAGAG
>JALSTE010000681.1 GCA_026983855.1 Acidimicrobiia bacterium | reverse complement strand
CCCCCGGTGAGCGGGCCGGACTGGGGGCGCGAGGAACTGGTGGATCCCGTGGCCCGGGGCGACGACACGACCGAGGAGGCGGGGCTGAGACCCCGGTCCCTGGTGGAGTTCGTGGGCCAGCCCGAGCTCAAGGAGCACCTGGCCATCATCCTGGAGGCGGCCCTGCGCCGGGGTCAGGCCCCCGACCACCTGCTCTTCGCCGGTCCCCCGGGATTGGGCAAGACCACCCTGGCGGGCATCATCGCCGCCGAGCTGGGGGTGGCCCTGCACGTCACCAGTGGCCCGGCCATCGACCGGGCCGGGGACCTGGCCGCCATCCTCACCAAGCTGGGCGACGGCGACGTGCTGTTCATCGACGAGATCCACCGTCTGCCCAAGGCGGTGGAGGAGGTCCTCTACCCCGCCATGGAGGACTACCAGCTCGACATCGTGCTGGGCAAGGGTCCCGCCGCCCGCTCCATCCGCCTGGAGCTGCCCCGTTTCACCCTGGTGGGGGCCACCACCCGCACCGGGCTCATCGCCGGCCCCCTGCGGGACCGTTTCGGGCTGGTGGCCCGCCTCGACTACTACTCCGCCACCGACCTGGAGGCCATCGTCACCCGGGCCGCGGGCATCCTGGGCATCGGGGTCGACGGCCTGGGGGCGGCGGAGATCGCCCGCCGGGCCCGGGGCACCCCCCGTATCGCCAACCGTCTGCTCCGCCGGGTGCGGGACTTCGCCGAGGTGAGGGCGGCGGGCCACATCGACCGGGCCGTGGCCTCCTCGGGGCTGTCCCTGTTCGGGGTCGACGACCTGGGCCTCGACAAGGTCGACCGGGCCATCCTGGTGGCCCTGTGCGGGTCCTTCGGCGGGGGTCCGGTGGGGGTCTCCACCCTGGCCATCAGCGTGGGCGAGCAGCCCGACACCATCGAGGACGTGTACGAGCCCTTCCTGATCCAGATGGGTCTGCTGCAGCGCACCCCCCGGGGGAGGGTGGCCACCGAGGCCGCGTTCACCCACGTGGGCATCGACCCCCCACCCGAGCCGCAGGTGGGTTTCGCCCCCGGCGGGCTGTTCGACTGAGGCCCCGCCGATGACCACCGGACACGGGTCGGACACCGACCGCGGCGGGGAGGGGGACCGGCCGGACCCGGGCCGGGTCTGGTACGCCGGGTACGGCTCCAATCTGCGGCGGGACCGCTTCATGCTGTACCTCACCGGGGGTCACATCGAGGGGCGGGACCGGGGCCACCACGGGGCCCGTGACGCCACCCCACCGGTCGGCCATGAGGTCGGCCGCATCCCCCACCGTCTCCACTTCGGGGGGGAGTCCCGACGTTGGGGTGGGGGTGTGGCCTTCGTGGACCCCCGGGAGGGGAGCGGGGAGGCGGTGGTGAGGCTGTGGAACCTCACCCATGAGCAGTTCGAGGACGTGGCCGCCCAGGAGAACGGGTTGGAACCGGGTCGGGTCACCGTCGACCTGGGGGAGCTGGAGGAGCACCGGGCCGTCGACATCGGCGGGCCCTGGTACGGCCACGGACTGTGGTTGGGCCGGCGGCGGGGAATGCCGGTGGTGACCTTCACCCAGAGGGTGCTGTTCGAGCCCAATCCCCCCACCCCCGCCTACCTGGAGATGGTGGCGGCCGGGCTCCTGGAGGTGGGTCTGGGGGTGGCTGAGGCCGTCGACTACCTGCTGGGGGCCTCGG
>JALSTE010000680.1 GCA_026983855.1 Acidimicrobiia bacterium | reverse complement strand
CCAGGTCCTCGATCACGAGGTCGGTCGGGGGTACCCCCGTGGGCTGGTCCACGTTCGGCTTTTCGTTGAGATCCATGGTCTCAGGCTAGGGGTCCCGTCCATGGATGGAACCGGGAGCCGTGTCCGCGGCCCGAGAGCCATTTCCCACCAGCGCACCGGGAGCCGCGGGGACTACGAGGAGGCGTTGCCCTATAGGAGCCAGATTCCTACCAGCGCACCGGGAGCTGCTGGGGCCCGCGGAACGCGATGTTCGCCAGATAGGTGTATTCGGGATCACCGTCGAGCTCCAGGCCGGGCAGACGGCGGGTCAGTTCCTCCAGGGCCACCCGGGCCTCGAGGCGGGCCAGGGGAGCGCCTATGCAGTGGTGGGGACCACTGCCGAAGGAGAGGTTGTCACGGGAGTTGGAACGGTGGATGTCGAAACGGCCGGGTTCGTCGAAGACCTCCGGATCCCGGTTGGCGGCCCCGATGAGCACCAGCAGATCGGCGTCGGCGGGGACCTCCACCCCCGAGAGGGTGACGGTCTCGGTGGTGCGACGCCGCCAGCCGATCACCGGGGAGTCGAACCTCAGGGTCTCCTCCACCGCTGCGGGGATCAGGCCGGGGTCCTCCACCAGATCCGGCCAGAGTCCGAACTCCAGCAGACGGCGGACAGAGCTGGTCAGGAGATTGGTGGTCGTCTCGTGTCCGGCCAGCAGCAGGCCGAAGAGGATGGTGGAAACCTCCTGCTGGCTGAGGGGCGAGCCGTCGTCGTCGGTGGCGTGAACCAGGTCGCTGGTGAAGTCGTCCCGGGGATGGGCCCTCCGGTCCTCGGCCAGCTGCTCGGTGTAGCGCCAGAAGCGGGCGTTCCCGGCGGCGATGTCGACCTGCTCGGCCTCCGAGCTGCGACCGAACGTGAAGAGCAGACGGCTCTCCGACCCCTTCTTCACCTCCGCGATGTCCTCGTCGGGCACACCCAGGATCCGAAAAACGACCCGGGCCGGGAGTTCGTAGTTGAGAGCCCGGTACAGATCGGCCCGGCGCCCCGGCATCTCCTCCAGACGGTCGATGTAGCCGGTGACCAGCTCCCTGATGAAGCCCTCGAGGGAGGCGACCCTGCGGGCCGTGAAACCCATGTTGGCGATACGGCGGGTCCGGGTGTGCTGGGGAGGGTCGGTGTTGGTCATGGTGGGAACCGGCCGGAACCCTCCCTCCGCCAGGACCTCCACCGCCGCCGGACAGGGAGGTTCCAGGGGACTCAGGGTTATGGCGGCGGTGAAGGTGGAGTACTCCCGCAGGACCCTCTTGACGTCGGCGTGCCTGGAGATGACCCAGTAGTTCAGGCCCGGGTCGAAGAACACCGGCCGACTCTCCAGGTACTCGTCGAAGAAGGGTGTCGGATCGTCCAGGTAGGGGTCGTGGAGGGGATCGAAGGGCATGGAGGCCGGACAGGTCGGCGGTCCGGATCCAGGAGTTACGGTTTCGGTCATTTCATTCCCCCTGACGACATACGGGCGAAAGCCCTCGCCTCGAGATTCCCCACCGCGAATCATAGGCGAGCCCCGACGCCGACCCCAGCTCAGAGCTCGAGCATCAACGTGACCGGACCGTCATTGCAGAGGCACACGTCCATGTCGGCCCGGAAACGCCCGGTGGCCACGGTCACGCCGAGGGAGGCGAGTTCCTCCACCAGCAGGTCAATGATCGGCTCG
>JALSTE010000679.1 GCA_026983855.1 Acidimicrobiia bacterium | reverse complement strand
CCGGGCTGAACCGGGGCTAAGCCTCAGTTCCCGGTGCCGGTCATCCGATGGTTGGGCACAGACCGACGTCGAAAGACCGACCAGATCCCGTGACCACCGAAACACCCCGAATCAGCCGACCACCGCGGCGTCAGATCGGCGACTGGTACACCGACGAGGTGACCGCCCTCGTGGAGACCGGGCTGCGTCAACTGCGGATGGTGTCAGCGGTTCTTCTATTCCCCTACATAATCAGGTTCCGGCCCGGGCCCGACACCTCGAACCTCCCGGTGAACCAGTGGACCGCGGCCCTGTTCATCTGCGGGGCCCTGGCCCTCACCAACGTCCTGTCCCTGGCCATGGAGAGGGTCAACTCGGAACGACTGCGCTCCTTCACCGGCTTCTTCGGACTGGCGGCGGACACCGTGGTGGTGTTGCTCATCGTCGAGGTCATGCCGTTCTTCGACCACAACCTGATCTGGTTCATCCTGGTCATCCCCATGATGGAGGCCGGGATGAGGTTCGGGCTGGCGGCCTCCATCGGCACCTGGGTGACCCTGGTGGGGTCCATCTACGTGGGGGAGACCGTCTGGGACCGGCCGACCAACATGTTCGACAACGGACAGTTGGTGCTGCAACGCCTCGGACTGGTGCTGCTGGTGTCGATCCCCGCCGTCTACCTGGCCCAGAAGCTGCTGCTGGACATCCGCATCGAACGGCGGGCCACCGGTGAGGCCATACGCCGGAGTCGGCTGCTGGAGAACGTGGCCCACGCCAGCCAGCGCATCTCCCGTCTCGACGCCGGCATGGTGGACGAGGTCCTCGACAGTGCCGTCTCCCTCGGGTTCGAGGCCGCCGACGTCTGCGTCAAGGGCTTCGGCGACCAGTGGCGCCTCGAATCGGCCCGCCAGACCGATCCCTCGATATCGCTTCCCGACCCCGAGGCCGAGGACGGCGGGCTGCAGGGTGTGGCCGAACTGGAGGGCACGATCCTCTACCACGAGGGCCAGGACCGCGACACCGACACCATTCTGCGCCAGGCCGGTCTGTCGGCCATGATGGTCTGCCCCCTGGGCACCGAGGGCGACGCCACCGTGGCCCTACGCTGCGGCAAGAGGATCGGATCGCGTCTCACCCGCACCGAGGCCGAGTGCATCGAGCTCCTGGCCGGCAACGCCACCATCGCCCTGCACAACAAGAGGTTGGTCGGGGAGCTGCGGGGCATGCAGCACCGCCTCCAGCATCAGGCCTACCACGACGTGCTGACCGGTCTGTCGAACCGCTCCCACTTCATAGAGCTGCTGGACCAGACCCTGATCCAGACCCGGGAGAACGGCCATCGCTGCGCCGTGGCCTTCATCGACCTGGACCGGTTCAAGCCCGTCAACGACAGCCTCGGACACGACGTGGGCAACGAGTTGCTGGTGGCCGTCGCCCGTCGCCTGACCTCATCGGTGCGCGAGACCGACCTGGTGGCCCGGATGGGCGGGGACGAGTTCGTGGTGCTGCTCCACCCCGTGTTCGACGAGGACGACGAGGAACTCACCGAGGTCGCCGACCGGATCTGCCGCACCATCGCCGAACCGTTCGTGGTGTCGGGCAACGAGGTGGTCATAAGTTGCAGCGTGGGACTGGCGGTTTCCGACACCGACGTGAAAGGGTCGACCGAACTGATCCGCCGGGCCGACCTGGCGATGTATCGGGCCAAGGCC
>JALSTE010000678.1 GCA_026983855.1 Acidimicrobiia bacterium | reverse complement strand
GTGGTGACAGCGCCATCGGCTACTGGGTCCTCGACCGCGACGGGACCATCGAGGCCTTCGGGGACGCCCCGCAGTTCCCGGCCATCAACGGTGTGGCCCTCGACCTCGAGTCGGCAGCGGGAGGGGGAGCATGGGTGCTGACCGACGACGGGGTGGTCCACGCCCTCGGTGGAGCCGACCACTACGGCGATGTCGACATGTCGGTCCTGGGCCCCGACGAGAGACCCAGCTCCATCTCCGGGGTGCCCGACGGAACCGGGTACTGGGTGTTCACGGACCGGGGCCGGGTTCTCCGATTCGGGTCCGCCGGTTTCTTCGGTGACCTGGTCCGACTCGGTATCAGCGACCGGCTGGTGGGTCCGGTCATAGACGCCGTGGCCACGGCCACCGGGAACGGCTACCTCATGCTGGGGTCCGACGGCGGGGTCTTCGTCTTCGGTGACGGGCGGTTCATGGGCTCCGTACCCGAGATCATCCCCCTGTCGGGACTGGCCGCACCCCTGGTCGGCCTGGTCCCCGATCACGACGGCGTGGGGTACTGGCTCTTCGCCGCCGACGGCGGGATCTTCTCCTTCGCCGCCGACTTTCTGGGCTCCGTCCCGGGGGTTCTACCCCCCGGTGCCAGTCTGGACAAGCCGGTCAGCGGGGCCATCCCCTACGGTTCGGGATACCTCCTGGTGGCCACCGACGGCGGGGTGTTCAACTTCTCGGATCGACCCTTCAGCGGCAGCGCGGTGGGCAGCCGTCCCTCACCCGACATCATCTCCGTGGCCGCCTACCGGCCCGACGGTGGGACCAAACCCCAGGTCGTGGTGCCCCCCGTCATATCCAGCGACCCCGCCCCCATAGAAGGACTGTGGATCAACCGGCAGGAGATTCTCGCCCTGCCCATGAGCGGACCCGCCTGGCAGAAGCTGGTTGAGGTGGCCGACGAGGATCCGGGCCCGGCCGACATCTCCGACCAGGACTCAAACCACGACATCAACGTTCTGGCCATGGCCTACGTGGCGGTCCGGACCGGTGACGACGAGCTGCGCGATCAGGTGGAGCAGGAACTCCTCAAGGTGATCGGCACCGACGAGAACCCCAACAAGAGCTGTGATTGGACACCGAACATCGCCCGCTCCCTGGCCATCGGCCGGAATCTGGTGTCCTACATCATCGCCGCCGATCTCATCGGGTTGCGGCCCGACGACGACCCGAGCTCCTCGGGATCCCTGTTCGCCTCCTGGGTGGACGACGTTCGCCAGAAGCCCAACTGTCCCCACACCGGTTCGGGCTCCTTCCCCGACGGGGACTGGTTCAACCTCAGTCAGTTCCACGACTGGTCGGCCTCCAACGTCTCCACCATGGCCGGGGCCTCGCGTATAGCCGCCGCCCTGTACCTCGGCGACGAGTCGGAGGTGGAGGCGGCCTGGGAGACCTTCCGCCGCTATGCCGGTGATCTGTCGGTTGGCCCGGATCTCAAGATCAATCAGAAGGCCCTGACCTGGTCGTCCCAGCCCGACCATCCCATCGCCATCAATCCCGCCGGGGCCACCATCGACGGCCACAACGTGGACGGGGCCATAATCAACGACATCGCCCGGGGAGGGACCTTCGCCTGGCCTCCCGAGTACACCCAGTACCCGTGGGAGGGGCTGGCCGGGTTCTACGTTCAGGCCGAACTCCTCGAGAGGGCCGGGTATCCGG
>JALSTE010000677.1 GCA_026983855.1 Acidimicrobiia bacterium | reverse complement strand
CATGCCACTGACCACCCGGGCCGCCACCTCGGCCTCGGCGGTAGCCTTGTGGGCCAGGGCCGGACCGGCGGTCACGTCGCCGATGGCGAGGATGTCGGGGGCGGCCCGGCGGTCGGGGCCCACCACCACGTGACCGGCGGGGCTGAGCTCGATCCCGGCCACCTCCAGGCCCAGGTCGTCGGTGTTGGGAACTCTCCCCGCCGCCACCAGGACCTTCTCGGCGGCCACGGTCATCTCGGCGTCTCCGGTGGCGACCCGTAACCCGTCGCCATCGAGGCCGATGGCCCGGGCACCGGTGAGGACGGTGACACCGAGCTGTCCCAGGCGCCGGGACACCACCCGCACCAGGCGGGGATCCATCTGGGGCAGGATCCCGTCGGCCATCTCCACGATCGTGATCTCGGCCCCCAACTTGGACAGGGCGGTGCCCAGCTCGATACCGATGTAGCCCCCGCCGACCACGGCCAGGGACCGGGGCACGGATCGGAGTGCGAGAACCGCCGTGGAGTCCAGCACCCGGTTGCCGTCGAAGGGGAGGGCCTCCAGTTCGAGGGGGCGGGAACCGGTGGCGATGATGCAGTGGGTGAACTCGAAGTGTCGGACCTCGTCTCCGGCGTCGACCACCACCTTGCGGCGACGGGCGAAGCGGGCGGTGCCCCGTTCCACCCGGACCCCGGCGGCGTGGAGCAGCCGCTCGACGCCCGAGGTGAGGGTGGACACGACCCCGGATATGCGGTCGTTCACGACACCCATGTCCACCGAGGGGGTCATGGTCACCCCCCACGAGGCGGCGTCGGTGGCACCGGCGACCAGATCGGCGGCGTGGATCAGGGCCTTGGACGGAATGCAGCCGACGTTGAGGCACACCCCCCCGATGGACCCCCGCTCCACCAGGGTCACCTGCCGGCCCAGGTGGGCGGCCTCGATGGCGGCGGCGTACCCGCCCGGACCCCCGCCGACGACCAGTACCTCGGTGGTCTCGGCGACCTCTCCCACTACCACGACGTACCCGGGCCACCGGCCAGGAGCAGAGCCGGATGGGTGAGCTGATCGGCTACGTACTCCTGTACCGCGGTGAGAAGGTCCCCGTCGATCAGACGGTGGTCACCTCCGGTCACGATGGGAAGGGTGGGTCGGGCCACCACCTCACCCCGGACCACGAAGGGGCGGGGTCTGATGGCCCCGAATCCCACTATCAGGGCCTCGGGGGCCCGGATGATGGGGGTGCTGAACCTCCCGCCCAGGCTTCCGTAGTTGGTCACCGTGGCCGTACCACCGGAGAGTTCGGCGGCGGTGATGGTGCGGTCGCGGGCCGCGGTCACCAGCCTTCTCACCTCTCGGGCGGTGGCAAAGAGGTCCAGCCGGTCGGCGTTGCGCACGACCGGGACGACCAGACCGGCCTCGGTGGCCACCGCTATTCCGATGTTGACCTCGTCGTGGACGGTGATGGTCTCGGCCTCGGTGTCGATGGAGGCGTTGGCCTGGGGATGGCGGATCAGGGCGTTGGCCACGGCCATGACGAAGAACGCCAGTGGGGTCAGTTCCGTCGCCTGGGGGTGGAGCCGCCTCAGCTCCATCCGGGTGGCGAGAAGTTCGGAGGCGTCGATCTCGTCCGAACCGTGGATGTGCGGTATCCGCCAGGCCGTCTCCATGTGGGTGGCGGTGACCCGGCGGATTCCGCGCAGGGGATGCACACCCGG
>JALSTE010000676.1 GCA_026983855.1 Acidimicrobiia bacterium | reverse complement strand
CCGTGACCATCGAGGAACCCCCCATACTGGTCGACCCCGAGGTGACCACGCCGGTGACACCCCACCGAGGCCGGGATTGGGGTGAGGTCATCGTCCTCTACGGTCTCAGCATCGGAGCGGCCCTGATCATCTCCGCCGGTCTGGTCGCCTTCACCGGGGGGAGCTGGCGGGAGGTGTTCAGCGCCATAGTCGAGGGAAGCCTCACCCGACCCGGCCGCTGGGGCCGAACCCTGGCCCAGTCCGCGCCCCTTCTCCTGGTGGCGGTGGGCACCATCGTCACCACCCGCAGCGGACTGGTCAACATAGGCCAGGAGGGACAATTGCTGATCGGGGCCACCGCCGCCGCCTTCGTGGCCACCCGGATGGGAGACCCCGGACCCCTGCTGCTCACCGGAGCCCTGGTGGCCGGGGCCCTGGCCGGGGGTCTGTGGGCCGCCGTGGCCGCCGTGATGCGGTACTGGCGCAAGGTTCCCGAGGTGATAAGCACCCTGTTGCTGGTGTTCATCGCCTTCAGTCTCACCGGCTGGATGCTGAGCCGTAAGTCGCTCCTGCTGGATCGGGACCCCGCCCGCGCCAATCGCTCGGTCACCAGTGGCCAGGTACCCCACGACGTTCGGCTTCCGGTGATGAGGATCTTCGGGAACGAGTTCCACAGCGGCGTTCTCATAGCCCTGGCCGCGGCCCTGATCCTGGCCTACCTGCTGGGTCGGACGGTGTGGGGATTCCGGGTGAGGATGCTCGGTCACAACCCGCGCGCCGCCCAGCGGGCCGGGGTCGATGAGGCACGGGCGGGAACCATCACCATGGCCGTTTCCGGTGCCCTCAGTGGCCTGGCCGGCGCGGTGATGCTCACCGGTGGTGTCGCCAACTACCGGCTCACCCCGGGCTTCTCCAACAACGTCGGCTGGGAGGGACTGTTGGTGGCCCTGCTGGCCCGGGCCAGCGCCCTCCTGGCGATCCCCATGGCCCTGCTGTTCGGGGGACTGCGAACGGGCTCGGGGTTTCTGGCCTCGACCGGGGTCGAGCGGAAGATCGTGGACGTGGTGCAGGCCCTGCTGGTACTGGCCCTGCTGGTTCCCCCCGCCGTGCTGTACGTGCGCCAGCGTCGCCGGGCCCTGGCCGCCACCCGGGACCGCACATGACCTCCGCGGTCCCCACCCACACCCGAAAGGAGGGCCACGATGGCTGACTTCCCGGGGGCCCTGATCGACATCGTCACCTCGGCCACGTTCTACGCCAGTGCCGCCCGCCTCAGCGCCCTGCTCATGTTCGCGGCGGTGGGGGAGTTGATCGCCGAGCGGGCCGGCACCCTCAACATCTCCGTGGAGGGCATGTTCCTGTCGGGGGCCTTTGCCAGCGCCCTGGGCTACCACCTCACGGGTTCGGTGGCCCTGGGTCTGGTGGTGGGGGTCGGTGGTGGTCTCCTCATCGCCGCCCTCCAGGCCAACCTCAGTCACCGGCTCCCCGCCGACCAGTTCGTGGTGGGGCTGACCCTGAACGTGCTCGTGGTGGGCCTGGCCGCCTTCCTGGACTCCAACATCAAGCCGGTGGTGGAGGGGGCCCGGGTGATCGAGATACCCCTTCTCGCCGACATTCCCCTTCTGGGACCGGCCCTGTTCGGCCAGGCCTGGCCCGTGTACCTGATCTACCCCCTCGTCCCCGCCGTGGGCTGGTTGCTCTACCGCACCCGCTGGGGCCTC
>JALSTE010000675.1 GCA_026983855.1 Acidimicrobiia bacterium | reverse complement strand
GGATGGGCCGGACTCGCCGGGGGAGCTCATCGGGCGGAGGACGCCGGGGTGTGGGAGGGTCTGGACATGATCGTGGACGACGAAACCGTGACCGGGGGGATCTCCGGGGCCGAACTGACCCGGGCCACGGGATGGGAGGTCCGACCCGAGGGACTGTGCCGGGGTCCGGTGTGCGTACCCCTGCCGGCGGGGGCCCGGCCCGATGAGGACACCGTGGACCTCAGGGTGGCCGCCGAACGCCTGGGGATGGCCCTGGTCCCCGACCCCGAGGGCGGGGTGTGGGCCCTCGGACCCGAAAGCGGGGGACGGGCCCTGACCTCGGCCACGGCCCCCGGACTCACCCTGCCCGAGGCGGGGGGGAACCCCTTCGACCTGGCCTCCCTGCACGGTCGCAAGGTGCTGCTGATCGCCTGGGCCAGCTGGTGAGGCTGCCGGACCAGCCTGCCCGTGTGGCAGACCCTCCACTCCGAGATCGAGGGCCGTGGCGCCACCGTGGTCACCGTGGCCCTCGACGTGAACCCCGACCACGCCCGGCCCTGGATCGCGGCGACCTCCCCCACCCACCCCTCACTGATCGACACCGGCCACGTCACCGACCGTCTGTTCGGGTTCACCAATGTGCCGATGGCGGTCTGGATCGACGAGTCGGGCACCATCGTCCGCCCCGCCGAGCTGTTCTCCATCGAGCCCAATCCCCTCCGGGACGCCGAGATTCCCGACGACCTACCCCCCCTGGTTCACGGGGCCCTCACCGAGGTGCAGAAGTTCCAGGGTGACCCCGAGGCCTACCGGGCGGCCATCGAGGACTGGATCGGAAAGGGTTCGGACAGTCGGTTCGCCCTGTCACCCGATGAGGTGGTGGAGCGTTCCGCCGCCCGACCGATCGAGCACAGCCGGGCGGCGGCGTACTTCGAACTGGGTCAGCGTCGCTGGTCCGCCGGGGACACCGAGGGGGCCGTGCCCTTCTGGCGGGAGGCCCACCGACTGCAGCCCGAGAACTGGACCTACAAGAGACAGGCCTGGACCTTCGTCACCACCCCCGAGGGTGAACCCCCCGACCTGCTCCAGGGCCCCAACGACGTGTACGAGGGAAGTTGGCTGGCCGATCTGAGGGCCCAGGGGGGCGGGGAGACCTACTACTCCGCCCCCAGATTGGACTGAGACCGGAGCCCGATCGGGCCGGTCCGGGACCGACCGGGATCGGCCCGTCACTCAGTCACGGGGAGCGGGACCGCCGCCCACCATGGCCGCCACCGCCGGGGGCACCTCGATTCCCTCGGCCAGGTTCGCCGCCGGGCGGGGTTGCCCCCACCGCGAGATGAGGGGCACCACCCCGGCCCAGTGTGGTCCGGCCAGGTCCGACTCGTCATCGATGGGGTCCCCGGTCCGCACCTTGGCCGACGCCTCCGTCAGGGGTAACGAGACCACCACGGTCTGTCGCAGATCGACGTCGCTCGGGGGGCGGGCCGTGTCCCATATCGGCACCAGATGGTCGTTGATCACCCGTAGTGCGGCCACCTTCTCACCGTCGGGCAACCGGGTGGCCCGACCCCGGATCACGACCGAGCGGTAGTTCATGGAGTTGTGGAGGGGTGAACGGGCGACCACCAGTCCATCGACGATGGTCACCGTCACGCAGACCTCGGTGGAGTCGGCCCCCCGCAGCAGGGCGTTGGCCACACCCCCGTGGAGGAGCAGTTCGTC
>JALSTE010000674.1 GCA_026983855.1 Acidimicrobiia bacterium | reverse complement strand
GTTCCAGGGAAGTCCCTCCAGGATGCAGGAGGCGGGAATGTCCTCGACGGTCTCCATGGCCCGGGCCAGCACCGACTCCTCCCCGGCGTTGACCGGGGCGAAGGTCATCCCGCAGTTGCCCATCACCACCGACGTGACCCCGTGGTAGCACGAGGAACTCATGATCGGATCCCAGCCCACCTGGGCGTCGAGGTGGGAGTGCAGGTCCACGAATCCGGGGGTCACTATCCGCCCCTCGGCGTCGATCACCCGGTCGGCACCGGTGGCGTCCACCTCCCCGACGACGGAGATCCGGTCCCCGTCGAAGGCCACATCGGCCCGTCGGGCCGGTGCTCCGGTGCCGTCAACGACCGTTCCCCCCCTGATAACCACGTCGTGCGCCACTGCGCCCCCTTCCTAGAAGCCGTCGGTAAACCATAATCACCGCCCGACCCCCAATCCCCAAACCCACCCTGGTTCTATGCCCGTCCCGTGGTTGTCAGGCAACCACCCGACGGGCACAGATGGTGCTACTCGAGTTCGTCGAGTTGGGCCTTGAGCAGGGCGGCCTTCTCCTTGTTGCGGCGTCGGGACCAGGCCAGGAACCACAGTCCGGCGACGATGGCCACGCCGATCACCGCCCCGATCAGGGTCCCTCCCCGGAACCCGGGTCCGTCAACGTCGAGGATCCGCTCACCGGCGTGGGCGGCGCTGCCGTTTCCCACCACGATTCCCAGGGTGGTGAGGTTGGGCGAGGCCAGCAGGACCACCACCGCGAACCAGGTCAGGACCCGTTTCCAGCCCCGGTGGCGGGCCTTCCACATGAACCTCAGGGCCCACAGCGGGAGCACCGTGGCCACCACCCCGATGAGGATGCCCAAGAAGGTGCCGTAGGCGAGGCTGCCGTCGATGATGTTGCCCATCCGGCGGGCCCACCAGCGGGGCAACCACACCACGCCGATGATCCAGGCCAGAACTACCAGGCCGATCACCACCGCCACCCTCAGGGCGACGTTCCTCTCCTCGAACTGGGGTACCGAACCCCCTTGCTCGTCCTCGGGATTCTCCTGCAACTCGCCCATGGGCTCAGCTCCCTCCCGTCTCGGTGGCGGCCGCGTTCTCGGTCACCAGCGGATTGGACTCGTCGGCGGCCCACTCCTGGAGGCTGGCGGTGTAGACGGCCACGTCCTCGTACCCGAGGCGGACCAGGGTGAAGGCGTCGGAGGAGGCGGCGATCCCCCCGCCGCAGTAGGTGACGGTGCGGGTGCTCTTGTCCCCGGGGAACATGGCGGCCAGTTCCCCCAGGGGACGGTAGAGGCCGGTCTCGGGGTCGATCAGGGACATGGCGGGGGTGTTGGTGGCCCCGGGAATGTGCCCCGGACGGCGGTAGGTCATCTCCTCACCCCGGAACTGTGGTTCGCTCAGGGCGTCGATCAGGCAGATGGAGTCGTCGTCGATGGAGGCCATGACCTCGTGACGGTCGGTGACCACCCGGGGTCGCGGCCGTGGGGTCAGGCGGGCGGGTGGGCGGACGGTGGTCTCCGTGGAGATGGGGCGACCCTCATCCCGCCAGGCCCGGAAGCCGCCGTCGAGGATCGCCGCCCGATCGAAACCGACCCACCGGAGCATCCACCAGACCCGGGCCGCCCACATGCTCATGGCCCGGTCGTAGAGGACCACCCGGGAGTCGTCCCCCACCCCGAGGGCGCCCATGGCCCCGCAGAACT
>JALSTE010000673.1 GCA_026983855.1 Acidimicrobiia bacterium | reverse complement strand
CCCTCCGTCGACGGGCCTCGTCGAGGTTCACCACCGTGGCCGATTTCCCCCGTTCCCCGTCGACCGTTCCGGGATCGTCGGGCCCGGTGACCTCGATCCCCGACACCCCCGGCGACGCCACCTCTGACCCGCTGGGATCAGGGTCGGAATCGGAATCGAAGCGCACCAACTCGGCCAGGTCCTCGTCGTCGAGGTTCCCGATCCAGCCCTCGCCGGTGCCGATCACCTTGTCGGCCAGCTCGCGCTTCTGGGCCAGCAGCCGGGCCACCTTGTCCTCCACCGTGCCCTCGGTCACCAACCGGTGCACGGTGACCGGCCGGTCCTGTCCGATGCGGTAGGCCCGGTCGGTGGCCTGATCCTCCACCGCCGGATTCCACCACCGGTCGTAGTGGATCACGTGGGTGGCGGTGGTGAGGTTGAGGCCGGTTCCCCCAGCCTTGAGCGAGAGAACCAGAACCTCGATCTCCCCGGCCTGGAAACGGTCGACCAGGGACTGGCGGGCCTTGACCCCCAGACCGCCGTGGAGCATCTCGACCCTCACCCCGCGGGTCCGCAGATGCCCGACCAGCAGCTTCCCCATGGTCACGTACTGGGTGAAGACCAGGGTCGAGTCCCCCGCCGCCCGGGCCAGGGCCACCAGTTCGTCGAGGGCGGCCAGCTTCCCCGACCGTGCGGCCAGCGGACCCTCCTGACCCAGGAACTGGGCCGGGTGGTTGGTGATCTGCTTGAGAGCCGTGAGCATCTTCAGCACCAGGCCGTGGCGGGAGATCCCCTCGTTGAACCTCAGCTCATCGAGGGCCTCGGCCACCGTGGCCTTGTACAGCGAGACCTGTTCGGCGGTGAGGGGCACGACCACGTCCCTCTCGGTCTTCGGGGGGAGTTCGGGGGCGATACCGGGATCGGCCTTTCGTCTCCGCAGCAGGAAGGGCCTGACCAGGCTGTTCAACTTGGCGGTGGCGACCGGATCGCCCTCCCGCTCGATGGGGATGGCCAGGGTTCGCCGGAAGGTCTCCAGGGGGCCGAGCAGTCCGGGGACCGCCCAGTCCATGATCGACCACAGCTCGCTCAGGCGGTTCTCGACCGGTGTCCCGGTGAGGGCCAGCCGGGCCCGGCCGTGCAGTCGCCGCAGGGCCACTGCGGTGCGCGAACGGGGGTTCTTGGCGTGCTGGGCCTCGTCGGCCACCACCAGGTCCCATTCCCGGGCGGCCAGGTTGTCGCTGTCGGTGCGGACCACCCCGTAGCTGGTGATCACAAGGTCCCCGGGGTCCACCTCCCCCAACTCCCTGCCCTGGCCGTGGAACCGCCGCACCCTCGCCCCCGGCACGAACCGTGAGGCCTCCCGTTCCCAGTTGGCCATCAGAGAGGTGGGACACACCACCAGGGTCGGACCACCCCTCAGGACGTGAAGGGCGAGGAGTTGCACGGTCTTGCCCAGACCCATGTCATCGGCCAGACAGCCACCCAGACCGATGGAGCACAGGTCGGCCATCCAGGCCAGACCCCGCTTCTGGTAGGGGCGCAGCTCAGCCTCCAGCCCGGCCGGTTCGGGCTCCTCCCGCTCACCGTCGAGGGCGCCGATCCTCTCCGCCAGGGCGGCCACCGCCCCCCTGACGTCCACCTCGACCATCTCGGTCTCGCCACCGTCCTCACCGCCCTCCACCGGCAGGGTGAGCCCGGCCCCCAGGGCCGCGGCCAGCACGTCGGCGGC
>JALSTE010000672.1 GCA_026983855.1 Acidimicrobiia bacterium | reverse complement strand
CCACCAGGTCGGCTCCCAGTCCCTCGGGGGACCCCAGATCGCGGGCCGATCCGAAGGCCCAGAGTCTGCCGCTCCGACTGACCACCAGGTAGCCGTCGTCGGACGGCCACGACACGATGGCCACGGTGGGGTCGGCGGCGGCCGCCGCCGGGGTGATGGCGGGTGTGACCGAGGCCGACAGGCCCACCAGGGCCACCAGGCCCACTAGGCCGGCCAGGGCCAGCAATCCCACCCTGGCGATCCTCCGGATCCTGATTCGCGTACCCATGGCCACTCCGTGTCCGAGGCCCGCGACCATCAGACTCTACCGCCCGGCGGGACCCCGGACGGGTCAGGTGGCAGGGCCACGGGGTGGGTTCCCGATGGCCGCTGAGAGGGAACGGGGTTCACCCCCCGCCGGCCCGCCCCAGGAACTCGGCCAGGATCAGGTCGGCGGCGGCACCCGGCGTCATGAGGTCGTTCTCCACCTCCCGGGTCAGTTCGGTGAGCCTGGCGGCCACGGCGGGATGGTGACGCACCTCGGTCATCAGGGTGTCGTCGATGGTGGACCACATCCACTGCACCCGCTGGCGGCGACGCCGGGCGTCGAGCTCTCCGTTGGCCCTCGCCAGGCGGTGGTGTCTCTCGATCAGCTCCCACACCTCATCGACCCCCTCGCCGGTGAGGGCGGAGCAGGCCACCACCGGGGGGGTCCACCACGACTCAGCCGGGGTGAGCAGCCTCAGGGCGGACCCGTAGTCGGCCACGGTGGCCCGGGCCCGGTCCAAGTTGGGGCCGTCGGCCTTGTTGACGGCGATCATGTCCGCCAGCTCGATGACCCCCTTCTTGATGCCCTGGAGTTCATCACCCCCCCCGGGGGCCAACAGCAGCAGGAAGAAGTCCACCATCTCCGCCACCGTGGTCTCCGACTGGCCCACCCCCACCGTCTCCACCAGGACCACGTCGTAGCCGGCGGCCTCCACGATGAGCATGGTCTCGCGGGTGCGACGGGCCACGCCACCCAGGGTGCCCGCCGATGGCGAGGGGCGGATGAAGGCGTTGGGGTCGGTGGCCAGGCGGGCCATGCGGGTCTTGTCGCCCAGGATGGATCCCCCGCTGACCCGACTGGTGGGGTCCACGGCCAGGACCGCCACCCGGTGGCCCTCCGAGGTGAGACGGGTGCCCAGCTCGTCGATGAAGGTGCTCTTGCCCACACCGGGCGTGCCGGTCGTACCCACCCGGTGGGCCCCACCGGTGTGGGGAAGCAGGAGTCCCAGGAGCTCCCGGGCCGGTTCCCGGTCGGAGGCCCGGGAGCTCTCCACCAGGGTTATGGCCCTTCCCATCGCCGACCGGTCTCCGGCGCGGACCCCCTCGGCCAGCTCCCGGGGGCTGGGCCTCACGACCCGGATCCGGGACCCGTTTCGGGCGGGGATCCCTCGAGATGTTCGATCAGCTCGGTGGCGGCCTCGGCGATGACCGTTCCCGGGGGGTAGATGGCCACCGCCCCGGCCTCGGTGAGGGCGTCGAAGTCCTGGGGCGGGATCACCCCGCCGACCACGATGGAGATGTCGGGACGGCCCATCTCCGCCAGGGCGTCACGCAGTTGGGGAACGAGGGTCAGGTGCCCGGCGGCCAGGGAGCTGACCCCGACCACGTGGACGTCGTTCTCCACCGCCTGTCGGGCCGCCTCCTCGGGAGTGGAGAACAGGGGGCCAATGTCCACGTCGAA
>JALSTE010000671.1 GCA_026983855.1 Acidimicrobiia bacterium | reverse complement strand
GGTCCGGACGGTCAGCGAGTATCTCCGATCCGACCGTTCCCTGCCCGGCGATGACGTCGGGATCGTCATAGGGGTGGATGAACACGGCTCCGGTGTCGGCGAGGATGCGGTCGGTGGCCTCCCGGGCCCCGTTCAGGTCCTCACCCTCCAGGACGACCTCGGCCCCCAGCTCACGGGTGTGGCGGACCTTGGAGAACGGTGTTGTGACCGGCATGACGATGGTGGCGGGGATCCCGAGCCGTCCGGCGTGACGGGCCACCCCCTGGGCGTGATTGCCCGCCGACAGTGCCACCACCCCCCGGCGCCTCTCGGTCGGTGTCAGGGACAGGAGGCGGTTGAGGGCCCCTCTCTCCTTGAACGACGCCGTGAACTGGAGATTCTCGAACTTCAGGTGGATTCGACAGCCCGCCAGCTCCGAGAGCGTGGTCGAGGGGCGCAGGGGTGTCCACTCGACCGCCCCGGCGATTCTCCTCGCCGCGGTGGCCACGTCGGCGGGTGTGGGTGGGCCCGGCGTGGCGTCAGGTCGGCTGGATTGGGTCACGGTCGGATCACGGTCGGCTCGTGGATTGTTCCTGGTCGGTTCGTGGTGTGGTTCCCCCGCTGAGTCTCGCATTGCGGGGTGCTCGGGGGCTGTTGCGATCGGGTTACGGATTTTGTCGGCTCGGGGCTCAAGTCCGGGTTCCCCGCCGACGACATGTGAGATGCCAGATGGCCGTAGATCCGGTTTGGCCCGGTGACACGGTCAGGGAACGAGGCGGGCGCACTCCACGAATCCCATCGGGCTCAGCTATATGTTACAAATACATGACGGCGCGGGCCCCGAAAACACTCTCCGGAGGGCAAATTGGATCGCCGCGACGCCGAACACCTCGTGCGCAGGACCGGTTTCGGGCTGCGCTCCCAGCAGGTTGAGGAACTCCTCGGGTTGACCCGGGCCCAGGCCGTCGACCGGATCATGGACTTCTCGCCCAACCCTCCGGCCAACCCCCCCGCCGTGATCTTCAACGAGGAGGAGTCCCGCTGGAGTCAGATCCGGGATCTGACCAAGTGGTGGATCAACCGCATGCAGACCATCCCCCGCGGTCTGGAGGAGAAGCTGGTCCTGTTCTGGCACTCCCACTTCGCCTCCTCGGCCGATTCGGTCTCCTACGCCTGGCAGACCTGGGATCAGAACAAGCTGTTCCGCAACCAGGCCCTGGGGAACTTCGGGGACCTGGTCCACGCCATGGCCTTGCAGCCGGCGATGCTCACCTATCTCGACAACTACCGGAACAAGGCCGGTAACCCCAACGAGAACTTCGCCCGGGAGCTCTTCGAACTGCACATCCTGGGGGTGGGCAACTACACCGAGGCCGACATCGTGGGTGGGGCCAAGGCCTGGACCGGGCACATGCTCAGTGAGGACCGCCGCAACTACGAGTTCCACCCCTGGCATCACGACTACCGAGCCAAGACCATCTTCGGGATCACCCGGGACTGGGACGGTCCCGAGATCATCGAGGAGGTGCTCAGGGGGTCGAAGAAGATCCCGGCGGCCCGCTACCTGACCCGAAAGCTGTTCGAGTATCTCGTCTACCAGGGCCCCGACGACTCGGTGGTGGCCTCCCTCGCCGACTACTACCTGGCCAACAATCTGAGTATCGGCCTGCTGGTGAGGGCCATCCTCCTCCACGACGAGTTCTGGAGCGAGAGAGCCCGGTTCGCCTAC
>JALSTE010000670.1 GCA_026983855.1 Acidimicrobiia bacterium | reverse complement strand
CGGTGTCTTCGGCGGTGTCTGTCTCGGCCTCGGCCTCAGGCGCCGGGGCGGCCTCGGAAGCCTCGGTCTCGGGCTGAGCCTCGGCGGCGGGCTCAGCGACCTTCGCCGGCGGGGCCTCCTCGGGCTCCGGGGCGGGCTCCTCGACCACGGGGGCGGGGTCGGTGCCGGCCTCGAAGTACTCCCAGGTGCCGGAGATCCGGAACAGCTTCTCCACCGTCTCCGAAGGCTTGGCGCCGGTGCGGAGCCACTTGAGGGCCTTGGTGTCGTCGACCCTCAGACCGGAGGGTTCCAGGCGGGGCTGGTAGGTCCCGATGATCTCCAGGAAGCGACCGTCACGGGGAGCCCGGCTGTCGGCAGCGACGATGCGGTAGGTCGGCTGCTTCTTCTTTCCCATCCGCGTCAAGCGGAGTCGAACGGCCATTTCTCTCCTTCAGCGGTCCGTGGACTGGGACCGGGCAGTTTCTCGGGGGTGGCTGGATGTGAGCGCGGTGAAAGGCGCGTCCAGGACGAAGGAAGAGCCTATCGTCCCGGAAGCTCGAGGGGAACCCTGGGACTGGGACGGCGCTTGGATGCGGTGACCCTCTTGCCCTTGCGGCCCTTGCGGGCCTTCTTGTTCTTGCGGGCCTTGGCCTTGCGGAATCCCGCCCCCGACATGCCCTGCATCATCTTCTGCATGTCCTTGAACTGCTTGAGCAGGGCCGTCACCTGGGCCGGCGAGGTGCCACTGCCCCGGGCGATCCGGGCCCGCCGGGACCCGTCGATGATCTCGGGGTGGGTCCTCTCCTCGGGGGTCATGGAGTGGACGATGGCCTCCACCCGGGCCATCTGACGGTCGTCGATCTCGGCGTTCTTCAGTTCCTTGGGGATGCCGGGCATCATCTTGAGCAGGGAGCCCATGTTCCCCATCTTCTTCACCGCCGCCAGTTGCTCGAGGAAGTCGTCGAAGGTGAACTTCCCCTCCATGAGGCGGCGGGCGGCCTCCTCAGCCTGCTCCTCCTCGAAGACCGCCTCGGCCTTCTCGATGAGGGTGAGGACGTCGCCCATCCCCAGGATGCGGTCGGCCATGCGATCGGGGTGGAAGAGGTCGAAGTCCTCCAGGTTCTCGCCGGTGGAGGCGAAGGCGATGGGGCGACCGACCACCTCCTTGACCGACAGGGCGGCGCCGCCGCGGGCGTCACCGTCCAGCTTGGTGAGGATGACCCCGTCCAGCTCCAGGGTCTCGTGGAACGCCTCGGCGGTGTTGACGGCGTCCTGGCCGGTCATGGCGTCGATGACGAGGAACGTGTAGTCCGGTTCGATGGCCCCGGAGATGTCGGAGATCTCCTCCATCAGGGCCTGGTCGATGGCCAGGCGGCCGGCGGTGTCGCAGATGACCACGTCCCGGCCGGTGCGGCGGGCCTCCTCTATGGCCTGCCGGGCCACGGCCACGGGATCGGTGGGCTCGCTGTACACCGGCACCCCGGCCCGTTCGCCCAGGGTGCGGAGCTGCTCCACCGCGGCGGGGCGCTGGAGGTCGGCCCCCACCAGCAGGGGGTGGCGGCCCTGACTCTTGAACCAGCGGGCCAGTTTGGCCGAGCTGGTGGTCTTGCCCGAACCCTGGAGACCGGCCATGAGCACCACCGTGGGCGGTTTGGCGGCGAAGGTGACCCGCAGGGTCTCCCCGCCGAGGATGCCGGTCAGCTCCTCGTTGACGATCTTCACCACCTGCTGACCCGGGGTGAGGCTGGTCGAGACCTCCGCCCCCAGGGCCCGCTCCTTCACCCGGGCCACGAACTTCTTCACCACCGTGAAGTTGACGTCGGCCTCCAGCAGGGCCAGACGGATCTCCCTCATGACCTCGTCGACGTCGCCCTCGCTCAGGCGGCCCCGGCCCTTGAGGCGCCCGAGGATGCCTTCGAATCGGTCACTCAGGGAGTCGAACATGGGATGGCTCCATAGAAGATGAGGCGTTGGTGGGCCCGACGGCCCCGCGGGTTCGGGCGGGTCCACACCGGGATGACGTCCCGAGGCTACAAGCCCCGATCGGTCTCCGGCCCGCCACCAGACGGCCCCGGTAACGGGAGATCACTAGTTTGGGGGCCATGACCGAGCAATCCGGCAACGACTCCGCCCCTGAGACCACCCCAGCCGCCACCCCCGAGGGTTGGTATCCCGACCCCAGCGGCGACCATGAGCTGCGCTGGTGGGACGGCGCCCAGTGGACCGAGAACGTGTCCGACCACGGCAAGACCTCCACCGCCCCGATCACCAACCCCACCGTGCCGGTCGTGAACAAGCCGGCGGAGAAGATCCAACACCAGGTGCGGGACCAGGCCGGTCTGCGTGACGCCGCGGCGGCCGGGGGCGGCACGATATTCACCGAGCCGGTCCTGGTGATCAACCAGAAGGTGAAGCTGATCGAGCTCAACAACGAGTACGCCGTGTACGACGCCGACGGCAACCAGATCGCGGCGGTGCGCCAGGTGGGGCAGTCCAAGTTGAAGAAGGCGGCCCGTCTGCTGACCAGCCTGGACCAGTTCATGACCCACAGCCTGCAAATCGTGGACATGAACGGGGCGGTGCTGATGACCGTGACCCGGCCCCGCAAGGTGCTCAAGTCCAAGGTGGAGATCGGCGACGCCCAGGGCCGGCCGATCGGCCGGGTGGTCCAGAAGAACGCCATAGGCAAGATCCGCTTCGACCTCGAGGCCAACGGCCAGGTGATCGGATCGCTGAACGCCGAGAACTGGAGAGCCTGGAACTTCTCCATCCGCGACGCCTCCGGTGAGGAGGTGGCCCGGATCACCAAGACGTGGGAGGGGCTGGCCAAGACCCTGTTCACCACCGCCGACAACTACGTGCTGCAGATCTCAAAGCCCATCGAGCAGCCCCTCCTGAGCCTGGTGGTGGCCTCGGCCCTCAGCGTCGACACCGCCCTCAAGCAGGACGCCCGCGGCCTGGGCTGAACATCGGCTGTCCCCACCGCCGCGGGTGGGGTCGTGTAGTACCTTGTAGTAGTTCCATAGCGATCGAGTCATCAACTATGGTTGCGCCCGCCCGGGGCCGACTGCATCCCAGGTCGGTCCGCCCGGACGACAGGTGACTCCTATGAAGGCCGAGGTTCAGCGCACAACCATCGGTGCACCCGATCCCGCCGGGAAGCCGAAAGCGGGAATCGATCTGGCCCGGGTATCCAAGGTCTTTCGGGTCAAGGGCGACACCGTAACGGCCTTGGACGGGGTCGACCTGGTTGTCTCCGACGGCGCTTTCGTGTCCCTGCTGGGTCCTTCCGGTTGCGGTAAGTCCACGATCCTGCGAATCCTGGCCGACCTGGAGACCCCGACCGAGGGGTCGGTGAAGGTACACGGACAGACCCCCGAGCACCTGAGACGCTCGGGCCGACTCGGAATCGTCTTTCAGGACGCGGCCCTGCTCCCCTGGCGCAATGTGGTCGACAACATCCGCCTCCCGCTGCAGATCTCCGGCAGGCGGGAGGACCCCTCCGCCGTGACCGAGTTGATCGAGCTGGTGGGGCTCAAGGGATTCGAGAACGCCCGACCGGCGCAACTCTCAGGAGGTATGCGCCAGAGGGTGGCCATCGCCCGGGCCCTGGTGGTGGAGCCCGACCTCCTCCTGTTGGACGAGCCCTTCGGAGCCCTCGACGAAATGACACGCGTTCGTCTCAACGGTGAACTCCAGCGCATCTGGACGGAGCGGGCCTGCACCACCCTCATGGTCACGCACTCCATCAGCGAGGCGATCTACCTGTCCGACCGGGTGGCGGTGATGTCGTCCCGTCCCGGACGCATTCTCGAGACCGTCGACATTGAACTGGACCGGCCACGCCAGCCCGAGGTGCTCCGGAGTGCCGAACTCCACGAGATCGAGGATCGCCTCGCTCTGCTCCTGTATTCCGGGCACGACTCATGAGCGGGGAGTCCGGCCGGCGGTGGGCCGATGTCCGGGCCGCCCTGGCCGGGGTCGGTGTTCTACTCGGGGTGTGGGTCCTCTCCAGCGAGGTCCTTCTGAGCCAGAAGGAGGCTGTGCCCTCTCCGTGGGAACTGGCCGCCCAGATGGTCTCCGACCTCTCCTACTACGGGCCCCACGTGAGACAGACCATGTCGGAGGCGGGGTGGGGCTACCTGTGGGGAAACCTCTTCGCCTTCGCCGTGGGCGTGCTGTTCGTCGTGATTCCCTTCCTCGAGCGGCTGGCCTTCCGCCTGGTGGTGGCGGTCTACAGCCTGCCCTTGATCGCCACCGCCCCGATCCTCCAGGTGATCTTCGCCGGGGACCGGGCCAAGATCGCGGTGGCGGCCCAGGCGGTCCTGTTCACCACGGTGATCGGCGTCACGATCGGGCTGCGTGCGGCTCACCAGACCCACCTGGACCTGGTTCACGCCGCGGGCGGAGGGCGCTTCCAGGCCCTGGTTCGGGTGCGTCTGCGCAGCGCCATCCCCGGTATCACCTCCGGACTGAAGATCGCCGCCCCCGCCGCCCTGTTGGGAGCCGTGATAGGAGAGTTCCTCGGTGGCACCCGGGGTCTCGGGGTGGCCATGATCGCCAGCCAGCAGTCCTTCGACGTGGCCCGAACCTGGGGCCTGGCCGCGGTTCTGACCATCCTCTCGGCCTCGGTCTACGCCCTCACCGGCTGGTTGGGCCGGCGCTTGGCGCCCTGGGAGGCCACCAGCACCGACCTGGGCGAGATCCTCACTCCCAGCACCGGGGGGAGGTTGTGGCGGAGAGCGATCAGCTCCGCCGGCTACCTCGTCGGGTCGATCGTGGCCACCGTGTTGCTCTGGAAACTCCTGTTGGGTGGATTCCACATCGACCCCTTCTTCGCCAAGGGACCCGGGGAGGTGTGGGCCTACCTCACCGATCCCGCCAACGGGACCGTCCGCTCCGAGATGTGGTCGGACCTGGTCATCACCCTCCGGAATGCCGGTCTGGGCTACGCCGTGGGGACCGTGGGGGCCCTGCTCCTGGCCATAGCCGTCACCTCCAGCCGGGCGGTGGAGCAGGCAGTGATGCCAATTGCCATTGCCGTGCGCGCCGTCCCCCTGGTGGCGATGACCCCTCTGGTGGCCCTGGTCGTCGGCCGTGGCGTGGCCTGCGTGCTGATCATCGCCGGAATGGTGACCTTCTTTCCCAGTCTGGTCCAGATCGTGGATGGAATCCGGGGCGCGCCCCGACCGGCCCTGGAGACGGTCCAGGCTTTCGGCGGAACCCACTGGTCCCAGCTCACGAGGGTCCGGCTGCCGTACGCCCTGCCCTCGGTTTTCGCCTCGGCCCGAATAGCAGGACCCCTCGCGATCATCGGGGCCACCCTCGCCGAGTGGCTGGTGACCGGGCGGGGCATAGGCAATCGCATGGTCGTCTCACTGAGCCGTTCGAACTACCTAGACCTATGGGCGACGGTGCTGGTCATCACCGTCTGCGCCATAGCCACCTACGGGATGGCCTCGGTGGCGGAGGGCTTCGTCCTACGCCGGTACCACGAGGTGGCATAGCGACAGACTTCAGCTTTTTCGCGACAGAAAGGAATTGAGATGAAATCTCAGGGAATAGACCGGCGTACCGCCATCAAGCGCGGCGCCGCCGCCGTGGGGGGTCTACTGGCGGTGGGACCACTATCGGCCCTGCTGGCCTCGTGTGGGGATGACAGCCAGTCCTCGAGTTCGGGTTCGGGCTCCTCCACCCAGCCCTTCGCCCTGCCCTACCAGCTCTCTTGGTTGCCCAACGTGGAGCACTCGGGCACCTACATCTCCATCGAGGAGGGCACCTTCACCGACCTGGGCCTCGATGTGCAGGTCCTGCCCGGCGGTCCCAACGCCCAGACCGTGGCCACGGTGGTGGGAGGCAACGCCCTGGTCGGGGGAGATGGTGCCGACAACATCGGCGCCGGACGTTCGCAGGGGGCCAAGATCAAGATCTTCGGCGTCAGACTCCAGAAGAATCCCCTCTGCATCATGAGTCTGGCCGACAGCCCGATCAAAACCCCCGACGACCTCCACGGCAAGACCATCGGAGTGGCCCAGGGGAATCAGACCCCGTGGGAGGTCTTCCTCAAGGCCGCCGACATCGACGACTCCGATATCACCATCTTCCCGGTGCAGTACGACCCGGCACCCACCGCCAATGGTGAGGTGGACGGACAGGTGGTGTTCGCCATCAACGAACCGGCCCAACTGGCCGCCAAGGGCATCGACACCAACACGATGCTGTTCGCCGACTACGGATTCTCCATCTACGCCGGCTGCTACTTCGCCCTCGAGGACACCATCAAAAACCACACCGAGGAGCTGGCCGCGTTCCTCAAGGGCGAGCGAGACGGTTTCGAGAAGAACCTCGCCGACCCCTCACTCGGCGTGAAGTACACCCTGGAGAAGTACGGCAAGGATCTGGATCTGGATCCCAAGCAGCAGCAGTTCCAGAGCGAGTTGCTCAAGACGGTGATGGTGACCCCCTGGACGGAGGCCAATGGCCTGCTCACGATGGATCCCGCCGAGATCACCCGCAACATAGACACCCTGAAGCTGGCCGGAATCGAGGTCAGCTCCTCCGACCTGTTCACCGACGAGGTGCTCTCGGCCATGTGACACCGGCCTCGGGCCGGACCACTCGGTAGCGCGTGGTCCGGCCCGAGCGGTACGGCTCTCGGCCAACCACCGACGAACCGGCCAGAATGGTCCCGACACCCACGAGGGGGGGTACCCATGGCGACTTTCGACGGCCCCGGCGAACAGGGCGACTGGTATGGGGTGGGGGCCGAGATGGCCTCCCGCTTCGACCGCTCCTACTGGGTGGAGGCGGTGGAGAATCGTCGATTCCCCGCGGAGGTGTGGCGGGCCCTGGGAGCCGGGGGTCGGCTGGGGGTCATGGTTCCCCCCGAGCACGGGGGTCGGGGTCTGGGACTGGCGGAGCTGGCGGCCATGACCGAGGGGCTGGCGGCGGAGGGGTTCCCGATCCTGAGCCTGATCACCAGCACCGGCCTGGCCCTGCCCGCCATCGCCCGGGCCGGTCGACCGGCCCTCCGCGACGAACTCCTGCCCTCCCTGTGCCGGGGTGAGGGCCTGGTCGTGTTCGCCATCACCGAGGCCGGGGCCGGGTCGAACATCATGAACCTGGCCACCACGGCCGAGGTGGGGAAGGGCCACGTCGTGCTCAACGGCACCAAGGCCTACGCCTCGGCCGCCGACGCCGCCGACCACGTGATGGTGGTGGCCCGGACCCCCGACCCCGACCGCGACCGCCTCGGTTTCACCGTGGTACTGGTGCCCACCGACACCCCCGGACTGAGGATGGAACCGGCCCCCACCCGGCTGGCGATCCCCGAGAGACAGTCCGTACTGCATTTCGACAACGCCGAGGTCCCCCTCGACTACGTGGTGGGCGAACCGGCCCGGGGGCTCAGGGTCCTGGCCGCCGCCCCGGTGGCCGAGAGGGTGCTGATGGCGGCCCTGGCGGTGGGGATAGGCCGGTTCTGCCTGGAGCGGGGGGTGGAACACAGCCGCCAGCGGGTACTCCACGACCGCCCCATCGGGGCCTATCAGGGAGTGCAGCACCCCCTGGCCCGGGCCCACGTGGGGTTGGCCGGCGCCCACCTGCTGCTGGAGGAGGCCGCCCGGTCCGGCGACCGTGACCCCGGGGCGGTGGCCACCGCCGACGTCGCCTGCGTGGCCGCCACCACGGCGGGTTTCGAGGCCGCCGACTCCGCCCTGCAGGTCATGGGCGGTCTGGGGTACACGACCAGCGGGGAGATTCACTCGATGCACCAACTGGCCCGGCTGCTGCGGTCGGCCCCGGTGCACACCGAGTCCTGCCTCAACAACATCGCCGAACAGATTCTGGGGCTGCCCCGATCCTGGTGAACCGGGGGCCCCGGCAACCGGTGTCAGCCGGCCCGGGTGGGACTGGTGCAGTGCTTGAGCCGGTGGTGCCAGAGGCAGAGCATCTGGCCGTTGTCCAGGCTGGTGGTCCCGCCCTGGCTCCAGGGGATGATGTGGTCGGCCTCACAGCGGGTGGCGGGCAGGTCGCAGCCGGGGTGACGGCAGGTACGGTCGGCGATGATGAGAGCCTCCCGGAGGGCGCCG
>JALSTE010000669.1 GCA_026983855.1 Acidimicrobiia bacterium | reverse complement strand
GGCGGGGGCGGCGGAGGCACAGGAGCAGCCGCAGGAGCCGGAGGAGGCGGGGCCGCGGCAGCCTCGGGGGCGCCGGCGCGGCGGGCCGTACCGGCGTCGATGGCGTCGAGGACATCCTTGCGGGTGATGCGCCCGCCTATTCCCGTACCCACTATGAGGTCCGGATCGAGATTGTTCTCGCGGATCAACCGCCTGACCACCGGCGACAACAACCGCGGAGACTGACCGGACTCCACCCCGGCGGCGGGCTCGGCAGCCGGTGCCGGAGCCGCAGGCGGCGAACCAACGGGAACCGCGGGCTCGGACGGAGCGGCGGCAGGAGGCGGCGGCGGGGGGGGTGCCGCCGCAGCAGGAGGAGCCGCGGGCTCGGGCTCGGACGGGGCCGCCGGAACGGGAGCCGCAGGAGGAGGAGCCGCGGGCTCGGGCTCGGACGGAGCCGCCGGAGCGGGAGCGGGCTCGGCTCCGGCCTCGGACACCACCGCCAGTACCGTACCCACATCCACGGTCTCACCCTCGGGCACCCGGATCTCGGTCAGAACCCCCGACACCGGTGAGGGAACCTCCGAGTCCACCTTGTCGGTGGAGACCTCGAAGAGCGGTTCGTCCACCGCCACGGTGTCGCCCACGGATTTGAACCATCGGGTGATCGTCCCCTCGGTGACGGTCTCGCCCAACTGGGGCAGTTCGATCTCAGCCATCGGTTCCTCTTGTTCTCCTGGAAGTGAAGTGGCGCCCCACCGTCATCCGTGCAGGGCCCGCCCGGTGAGGGCCAGCACACTCTCGCCGAACAACTCCGAAAGGGTGGGATGGGGCTGGATGAAGGCCGCTATCTCATCGACGGTGGCCTCCCAGTTGACGGCCAGGTATCCCTGACCCAGTTGCTCGGTGACCCACGGTCCCATCATGTGAACCCCGAGCACCTGGCCGGCCCTTCCGTCGGGGCCGGTCTCGGCGATGATCTTCACCATGCCGTCGGTCTCCCCGACTATCTGGGCCCGACTGTTCCCGGTGAAGCGGTGCTTGGAGACCACCACCTGGTGCCCGGCGTCGCGGGCCTGCTGCTCGGTCATCCCGGCGAAGGCGATCTCCGGCCGGCAGTAGATGGCCCACGGCACCCGCGAGTAGTCGATGGGAAGGGGGTTCTCCCCCAGCAGGTCCTTGACCACCATGATGGCCTCGGCGAAGGCGACGTGGGCCAGTGCGGGGGTGTTGATCAGGTCCCCGAGGGCGTACACGGAGGGCTCGGCCGTGCGACAGAGTTCGTCCACCAGGACGAATCCCCGGTCGTCCACCTGGACGTCGGTCCCCTCCAGACCCAGGGTGTCGGGCCGGGGCCGTCTTCCGATGGACACCACCACGGTCTCGACCTCTACGTCCTCGCCCCCCTCGATGTGGACGGTTGTGCCGCTCCCGTCCGGCCGGGGGGTGTGTCCGGTGACCCTGACACCGGTGCGAACCTCTATGCCCCTCTTGGTGAAGGCCCGGCGGAGGGTGCGGGCGATGTCGGGGTCGACCCCGGGGACTATCTGGTCCAGGCCCTCCAGGATCACGACCCGGGATCCGAGGTCGGCCATCATCGAGGCGAATTCGCACCCGATCGCCCCCCCACCCACGACCGCGGCCGAGGCGGGAATCCCCGGCATCGACAGAACCTCGTCGGAGGTCTTGACGATCCGGCCGTCGACCTCGAAGCCCGGCAGGGTGCGGGGGGAGGAACCCGAGCAGAGCAGAACGTGGCGACCCACGATCGTCTCGACGGTGCCGTCGTTCATGGTCACCGTGACCGTGCGGTTCGGTCCCAGTCGACCGTGCCCCCGCAGAACACGGCTCTTGCGTCGCTTCAGCAGACCCTCCACCCCGGCGGTGAGCTGATCGACGACCTTCTGCTTGCGGGCCTGACTGGTGGCGAAGTCGATGGTCGGCGGGGACACGTTGATCCCGAAACGGGCCGAGTCGACGACGGTACGGTGCACGTGGGCCGTCTCGAGCAGCTCCTTGGCCGGGATGCAGCCCCGGTGGAGGCAGGTACCACCCACTTTGTCGTACTCGACGACGGCGGTGGAGAGCCCGGCGGAACCGGCGTAGAGGGCGGCGGCGTAGCCGGCGGGGCCTCCACCGATAACCACCAGGTCGAACTCGGAGTCACTCATCGGATCCTCAACCACTTCCGGAGGGGGTGGACAGGGGCCAGGCTACCCAGTCAGCCCCACCCCGGGTCGACCATCTCCCCGCCCTCCGCTTCACAGACCCACCAGGTGGAAGCGCGGATCCCGCCCCACCCCGGGTCGACCATCTCCCCGCCCTCCGCTTCACAGGCCCACCAGATAGATACGCGGATTGCGCGGGATCCCGTTGACCCTCACCTCGAAATGCAGGTGGGGACCGGTGGAGTGACCGGTGGATCCCACCTGGCCGACCCTCTGCCCCACCTCCACCGTCTGCCCCTCGTGCACCCTCACCGAGTCGAGATGGGCGTACAGGGTCACGTACCCCTGGCCGTGATCGATCATCACCAGGTTCCCGAAACTCCCGAAGGGACCGGCGTGGATCACCACACCGGGGGCCGCCGCCGCCACGTCCCGACCCCGGGGGGCCCCGAAGTCGATGCCATTGTGGTTCCTCCCCCAACGGGGTCCGAACTCCGACGTGACATAGCCCCTCGTGGGCGGGAACATCGAGTCCGGGCCCAGCTTCCCGGTCGCCACCTGGGCCAGGAGGGCCGCCCGACGGGCTGTCTCCTGCTTCTCCCGCTGACGCCGGATCAGCTCGGTCAGCTCGGCCTCCCTCCGACCCAGTTCCTCGATCTCCGCCCTCACCTCGGCCATTCGACGGGCCAGGGCCCGGCGGCTCCGGTCCCGTTCGGCCCGGGTGTCCTCCACCTCCGCCCGCCGGGCCTCGAGGGAGTCCAGCCGGCGGGAGGCCAGTCCCACCAGATCCGCCTCCTGGGATTCGAGAGCCTCGATCTCCCGGGCCATCGACTGCAGTCTCCGCGCCTCCCGCAGACGGGAATCGGCGATTGATCCCAGCAGGGCCCGGCCGGTATCGGTCATGATCACCTCGGGAGAGCTCCGGGGCACCGCCAGCAGGTTCTCCGCCGGTTTCACGTAGGCCCCGACCACCTCCCGGTCGAACCGGACACGAACCGCTGACTCCTCGGCCCGCAGTGCGGCCAGGCGTCGGCGGGTCGACTCCAGACGGGCCACGGCCGATCCATGGGCCGCCTCGGCCCGGTCGAGGTCGATGACCAGTGAGTCCAGGACGGAGTCCAACTCCCGTAGCTCGGCCTCCAGTTCGGCGTCGGACTTCTCCAGTTCGCTCAGCTCGACCCGGTCGGCCTCGGCCCGGGTCCGGGTGTCAGCCAGCTCATCCTCCCGGTCGGCTGCGGAGTTGTCGGCGGCCGAGGGAACGGATGTCGCCACGAGAGCCGACACCGACAGCACCGCGGTGGCCACCAGGGCCCGGCGTCGCCGACGTCCACCCATCCCCGGTGCCGCTGACGGGGCGCGTGGGGGCGTTGAACCCGTGACCCCGTGACGGGGCCATTGCCTGGCCTTGCTGTCCTGGAGATCCAACCCGAGCACCTCGCTCGAAGTCCCAGATCTCCGCCCACCGGGGGAGGGTACACACCTACCCCGTCCCCCGCCAGGGTCCACCCGTGCCCGCCGACGAGGTCCACCGAGCCGACAGGGTCACCCGACGATCCCCGAAGCGGGGCCGGCGGCGTCGCCACCCCGGTGCCACCTGAAGGGGCCCGTTCCGGGCCCCGTGACATCACATCATCGACGCGACACCGCTGAACCCCGACCCGGAGAAATCAGAACACCAGCACCACCTGGACGGCGAAGGCGACCAGGATCACCATTCCCGTGATCAGGGCCAGGATGATCAGGGCTCTCGTGCTCACCCATCGAAAACTAGAGCACCGGACATCGGGATCCACACAATCCCCACCGGGATCCCGCCACCACGGGCCATGTTCCACCACCCTCACCCCCGTCGGCGTGCGCCCCGAGCCACGCCGAAACCCGCCCGGCCGAGGGCCCGAACCAAATAGTCCCGCTCCTCGATGTATCGTCGCCCCCGTGGAAGAGGGAAACCCCGTCGGCGTGAGATTCTCGCCCCGCGCCGGACTGATTGCGGTGATCATGGCCGCGGCGCTGCTGGCGGCGGCGTGCGGAGGAGGCGGAGACTCCCCGGTGATCACCGAGGGAGCGGCACCGGAAACCACCACACCCACCGGGGACGCGGCGCCCGAACCCGGGCCCACCACCACCGGCTCAACGGGCGCCACCTCGAACGTCGCCCCCTCCCCGGTCGGCTCCACCTCGGAGACACGCGAGGCCGTCCTCGTTCTGGACCGGGAGACCCTCGACGGCTCCCGCCTCGACCTCGACGCCCTGGCCGGTCGGGAGGTCCTGCTCTGGTTCTGGGCCCCGTGGTGAACGATCTGTGAGAGAGAAGCCCCCGCGGTCGCGGCGGCGAAGGCCAAGTACGGCGACGACCTGGCGATAATCGGCATGCCCGGGCGGGACGGCACCGGGCCCATGAAGGATTTCGTGGCCCGGAACGCCCTGCAGGACATCCCCCAGATTCCCGACACCTCCGGTGACCTGTGGCGCAGCTTCGGGGTCCAGTTCCAACCGGCGTGGGTGATCATCCACCCCGACGGCACCGGGGAGTTGAAGTTGGGCTCCCTCGACGAGAGCCTCTTCGCCCGCTACGCCGGGGCCGAGGGCTGACCTATGGGCCGGGTACGCAGCGTTTCCGTCGAGAGGGTCATCCCCGCCACCGCCGACCGGATCTTCGACATCCTGGCCGACCCGTCCCGTCATCAGGACTTCGACGGCTCCGACACCGTCCGGTCGGCCCGGGGGGAACCCACCCGGTTGGCCCTCGGATCCCGCTTCTCGATGAACATGAAGATGGGCGTGCCGTACCTCATCTCGAACAAGGTGGTGGAGTTCGAGGAGAACCGGCTCATCGCCTGGCGCCACTTCGGGCGCCACATCTGGCGCTACGAACTCGAGCCCACCGACGGGGGAACCTTGGTACGCGAGACCTTCGACTGGTCCACCTCGTTGTTCCCCCGGGGCATCGAGCTGATGGGCTACGACAAGTCCCACCCCTCCAACATGGAACTGAGCCTCGAACGCCTCGAGGCCCTGGTCACCGACCCGACCGTCAGCTGACCTCGACCCCGCGCCAGAAGGCCACGCAGTCCTTGATCTCGGCTGCGGCATCCTTGGGCGCCGGGTAGTACCAGGCGGCGTCGTGGGCCTGCTGGCCGTCGACGACCACGTTGTAGTAGGAGGCCTGGCCCTTCCACGGACAGGTGGTGGTGGTCGAACTGGGGGTCAGGTACTCGGCCTTCACCGAGTCCATCGGGAAGTAGTGATTTCCCTCCACGACAACGGTGTCGAAGGACTCCGCTATCACCGTTCCGTTGAATACCGCCTTGGCCACGGTTGCTTCCTCTCGTCGGTCGGTCCCTGGTCGCGATCTCGCTGTTGGTCCCAACGTCGGCAAACCCGGCCTCCATGTCGGCTATTCCTCGGGTCACGGATTGGTTCACCCTCCCGGCCGCTGGCAGAATCCCCCGGGTGAGGCTCTCCCCGACCTCGATGGTCGTACTCGGTCTGCTGGCCCGACTCGGACCGCTCACCTCCTATGAGATGAAGCAGATGGTCGCCCTGTCGGTCGGGCAGTTCTGGACGTTCCCCCACTCCCAGCTCTACGCCGAGCCCCAGCGCCTGGTCGCGGCGGGTCTCGTCGAGGTCGAGGTGGAGCAGGGAGGCCGCCAGCGACGCACCTACTCCATCACCGACGAGGGAAGAGGTGCCCTGGAGGCGTGGATACGCGAGGGCAGCGACCGTCCCACCGAGTTTCGGGATCTCGGTCTGCTCAAGCTGTTCTTCGTCTCCGAGGCCGGGGACCAGGCCATCGCCGACCTGGCCCACACCCGCCTCGAGTACCACCGCTCCCTGATGAACATGCTGGAGCGGGCCCGGGACGATCTGAACCAGTCTCCCCCGAACCCACCTGCTGAGGGTCGACCCCTGGTCACCGTGGAGGGGGAGGTCGTCCCCGAACCGACCGACACCATGAGGACGGTGCTGGAGGCGGGTTTGACCGTTCATCGGGCCATGGCCGATTTCTGGGAGACCGTGCTCCGGCGGGCCGAGGTGTGAGACGCCTGGCCGCGGGTCTCGTGACCTGCGCCGTTCTGCTGTCCGCCTGCGCGGGCGACCTCTCCGAGACCGACTCCTCCCGTCGCGACGAACAGGGTCAGGTGGTGGGAGGGGGCCGGGTGGGCGTTTCGGTGCTGCGACGGGGCGACTGCGTCGTCGACGCCGACGACCTCATCGGTGAGCTGTCGAGCGTCGAGGTGGTGCCCTGCTCCGAGCCGCACGAGGCCCAGGTTTTCGCCATGTTCGACGTACCCGGTCCGGCCGGGGCGGACTGGCCCGGACAGGAGACACTGGACGACACCGCCCGGCGGGGGTGCACCGACCGCCTCGACTCCGTTGATCCCGCCGCCCTGGGGGAGGATCTGGGACTGGTCTTCCTGTCGCCCTCGGAGGCCTCGTGGAGGAACTCCGACGATCGCGGGGTCATCTGCTTCATCTCGGCGGAGGAGGACGGCACCCTGGGGGGAGACATCGTCGTGAATCCCGACCCCACCGGGGCCGCCCCCTCGGCCTGAGTTGGCGGCCCGGGATCGGGGCGACCACCCGGATCCGTCTACTTCGGCGGCATCCTGATACCGCCGTCGACCCTGATCGTCTCGGCGTTCATGTAGCTGTTAGTGAGCAACTCGAGGGCCATGGAGGCGAACTCCTCGGGATGACCCAGACGATGGGGGAACAGCACACTGGCCCCCAGCTTGGCCTTGAACTGCTCGCTGGCCTCACCCTCACCGTAGATGGGGGTGTCGATCAACCCCGGGGCGATGGTGTTCACCCTCACCCCGATGGCGGCCAGATCACGGGCCACCGGCAGGGTCATGCCCACTATCCCGCCCTTGGACGCCGAGTAGGAGGCCTGGCCGATTTGACCGTCGAAGGCGGCCACCGAGGCGGTGTTGACGATCGCCCCGCGGCAGCCATCGGCGTCGGGTTCGTTGGTCGACATGGCGGTGGCGGCCAGTCGGATGCAGTCGAACGTACCGATCAGGTTGATGTTGATGACCCGGATGAAGGCCTCGAGATTGGCGGCGGACTCATAGGTACCGTCACGTCCAACCGTCCTCTGGGCCCAGCCGATCCCCGCGCAGTTCACCAGGCTGGAGATGGGTCCCATCTCCTTGGCCGCCTCCACCGCGGCGATGATCTCGTCGGTCTTGGTCACGTCCACGTGGGCGAAGATCCCGCCTATCTCCGACGCCACCGCCTGGCCCTTGTCGTCCTGCAGGTCGGCCACCACCACCCGGGCGCCGCGGGCGGCCAGCATGCGGGCCGTCGCCTCCCCCAGGCCCGAGGCCCCTCCGGTGACGATGGCCGATGTTCCTTTGATCTCCATGACCCCAACGGTAGGCAACTTCGATCCCCGGTGCCCAACCGACGCTGAACCCCATCCCGACCGTCACCACCCCGATGTGTGGCGAACCGGGGCGCCCCATGGCCGCCCCGGCGACCCAGAATCGGGTCAGGTGGGTTGGCCCCAGCCGCCACCTCCGGGTGTGAGGATCCGGAGGACCTCACCGGCCCTCACGGCCAGGGTCACCTTGTCGGCCAGTTCGATCTCCTCCCCATCCTCCCGGATGAGGCTGTTGACACCGGGGGATCCCGATCCCCCGCCGGCGAGTCCCCAGGGCCGGGAACGGCGGCGCTCGGTGATCAGCGAGACCGTGGCGTCCTCGAGGATCTCCACCTCGCGTTCGATTCCCTCACCCCCGTGGCTGCGTCCCCCTCCCCCGCTGCCTCTACGCAGCGCCAGCCGTCGCACCCTCACCGGGTAGGCACGCTCCAGGGCCTCGACGGGGGTGTTCCGGGTGTTGGTCATCACCGTGTGGACGCCGCTCATCCCGTCACGGTGAGGACGGGCGCCCTGACCCCCGCCGATGGTCTCGTAGTAGACCCA
>JALSTE010000668.1 GCA_026983855.1 Acidimicrobiia bacterium | reverse complement strand
GCCACCAGAACCAGCCGGCGCCCTCGGGGGTCGAACCCGCCGGTTCAGAGCCTGATCGATCGCCACCGGAACCAGCCGGCGCCCTCGGGGGTCGAACCCGCCGGTTCAGAGCCTGATTGACCGCCACCGGCTCCGGCCCGCACTCCAGGGAGCCGAGCGCTAGCGACGCGGGGACACGGCCAGACGGGCCACCAGGATCTCCACCACCGTGCGGGGGTCCAGGGCACTGCCCCCCTTGACCGCCAGATCGGCCTCGGACATTAGGGTCACGGCCCTCATAACCCCGCGATGGCCGAGTCGGCGACTCTGGGTCAGGGCCTTGCGGGCCGGGAACGTCGAACCCTTGAGACCCAGACGGGCGGCGGCGGCCTTCTCGTCGGCCACCCCGGCGCCCTCGAGCCGCAGGATCCTCTCGTAGTGGTTGGCCAGCGACGCCAGGATCTGCAGGGGGTGTCTCTCCCCGGCGTCGAGCATTCGGGCCAACACCTCGAGGGCCTCGGACCGGCGCCCGGCGTCGATGGCGTCGGTGAGATCCCATGGAGGAGCCGACCCCGCCTCACCCAGGTAGGGGCGGATCTGCTCGGGACCCAGACGGGATCCCGGGCCGTACACCGAGGTGAGGGTGGAGAGCACCCCGGCCAGACGTCCCACGTCCTCCCCCAGGTGATCCACCAGCAGACGGCGGGCGGCGGGATCCAGATCCACGTCGGCCTCCGCCAGCCGGGCGTCAAACCAGCCCTGACGGGCCCGGGCCGAACCGGGGGCGGAAGTGTCGATCCTCTCCCCCCCGGCGGCCTTGAACGCATCGGTCAGGGCCTTGGGAATTCGACCCGAGGTCCATTCGAGAACCAGGGAGGTGGTGGGTGAGGGGTCAGCGAGGTAACGAACCAGGGGCTCGAGATCCGGGGCCTTGAAACGGTCCAGGCCCCGGGCCACGACGATGCGGCGATCGGTGAGGAAGGGCGGGGTGAGGGCGGAGTCCACCAGGTGGTCGACCAGGTAGTCCTCCCCCGCCAGCTCCTCGACCATCAGGGTCCGATCACCATCGCCGACCAGGCCGTCGACCAGCCGGATCAGGGCCTCGGTCCGCAGAGCGGGATCCCGGCCCGTCAGCAGATGGGCAACCGGTCGGGAGTGGGGGTCGCGGGGGTCGGCCACGCCAGCGGACGCTACACCCGCCGGGGTGGTGTCACGCCGGAGACCTGAGGTCGTCGCCGCCCGTGGGCCTGTGGGAGTGCGGACCCCGGCGCCATCGGTCGAATGTGGGGACGGCCGTCGGTCGGGGGAACGCGTCGAGTTCGGGGCCGACCAATGCGAGGAGCGTTGACCAGCCCGGTGCCGTCACCACGGTCCCCGGCGTGTGGCAGCATCACCTCATCATGGACAGACGAGCCCTTCTACGGAAACTGAACCTCGGCGACGACAACTCCGGGGTGTGCACCGGCCCCGACGGATGGGTCGCCGCCCCCGACGGACAACCGATCGAGTCCCTGGACCCGACCACCGGCGAGGTCCTGGGGCGGGTCATTCCCGCCGGGCCCGCCGACTACGACTCGGTGGTGTCATCGGCGGTGGAGGCCCAGAGGAGATGGGCCGTCACCCCCGCTCCGGTCAGGGGCTCGGTGGTCCGCGACCTGGGTGAGGCCCTCCGCCGCTGGGAGGAACCCCTGGGGGAGCTGGTGTCGGCGGAGATGGGCAAGATCCGGGCCGAGGGCATCGGCG
>JALSTE010000667.1 GCA_026983855.1 Acidimicrobiia bacterium | reverse complement strand
TCCTTCCACGTGGTGGAGGAGGGCGTCGACGTACAGCAGCCCCCGATGCCCGAGGTGCGGGGACCCGAGGGAATCGAGCCCCTGGCCTGGGGAGAGGCCATGGACGCCCGGATCGCCCTGGTCGACCGGGCCGCGGCCCGATCCGTGGTGTGGGCCCGGTACCCCGAGGTCCTGTCGGAGGACCCCCTGGAGCAGGCCTGCGCCTTCGCCTACATGTCCGACGCCAATCCCATGGACGCCATCGAGGCCGGCCACCCCGAGCCGCCCGAGGACGGTGAGTGGAACGGCTGGTACATGAACGCCAGCCTCGACCACTCCATCTGGTTCCACCGGAGCCTCGACGCCGGGGACTGGCTCCTGTTCGACATGAGGTCCCAGGGACTGGTCGGCAACCGGGGACTGGCGTTCGGATCGGTGTTCGCGTCCGACGGTCGACTCGTGGCGTCCATCGCCCAGGAGGGTCTGCTCCGCCGGGTCAGACCGCGGTGAGGCGGAGCCGTCCGAGGCTGGGAACCCGTACCGGGCTGACCATCGCCGTCGGGGCCATCTCCACCGCCGCCATCCTGGTTCGGCTGGCCGACGCGCCGGCGATATCGGTGGCGTTCTGGCGATCGGCGGGAGGGGCCGTACTGCTGGCCCCCGCGGCCTGGCGTCACCTGCGGGTCGGTCGGGGGCTGGACCGGCGGGACACCCAACTGGTGGTCATCTCGGGGCTCCTGCTCGGCCTCCACTTCGCCCTCTGGCTGGGGTCGCTGTCGTTCACGACCGTGGCCTCGTCGGTGACCCTGGTGACCAGCGCCCCGGTTTTCGTGGCCGTGGGCGCCGCCGTCCTGCTGGGGGAGCGGATCAGCCGTAGGGCCTGGCTCGGGATCCTGGTCACCACCATCGGGGCGACGGTCATCGGTCTCGGGGACGCCGGGGGTTCGGCACCGGCGGGCAATGCCCCGCTCGGGGACGCCATGGCCCTGGCCGGGGCGGCGGCGGTGGCGGGGTACCTCGTCATCGGTCGGGACATGCGTCGAAGATCAGTGCCCACCGCCGTCTACGCCTCGGGTACCTACGCCGTGGCCGCCGCCGCCCTGCTGGCCGCCGCCGCGGTCGGTGGCCGATCCCTGTGGGGATACGGGATCGGTACCTGGGCGGCCCTCGGGGGGCTGGTCCTGGGGCCCCAGATGCTGGGTCACACCATGCTCAACGAGATGCTGGAGAGGGTCTCAGCGACCACCATCGCCGCCGTGGTGCTGTTCGAGCCGGTGGGATCCACCCTCCTGGCCTGGCTGATCCTGGGGGAACTGCCGGTGACGGCTTTCTGGGTCGGGGCCCCGCTGGTGCTCACCGGGCTGGTGGTGGTCGGACGGGAGGAGGCCGCCCTGCTGGGAAACGCGGCCACCGCCACCCCCTGAGGTCCCCGCCCGTGTTCGGGGTGGTCCGTGGCCGCCCCCGAGGTGTCGGCGGGCTGCACCCGGCGGTCGGGCCGTCGCGTTGTGGGTCGGACCCGGAATGGGGCACTCTGGACGCCGATGGGGGAGGTCCCCCCGGCACCGGGTCCCGGAGGTGATTTCGTGAAAAGAGACGATTCCCCCGGTGCCCGAGGTGATCGGGGACTGTTCGATCCAGTGGACCTGGGTTCGGTCAGGGCTCCCAACCGCCTGGCGGTCACGGCCATGGTCACCCGGCTCTCCGGCGAGGACGGGTACGTCAACGACGCCGTGGTCGAGAGGTA
>JALSTE010000666.1 GCA_026983855.1 Acidimicrobiia bacterium | reverse complement strand
AGCGGCCCTCAGCGGTGTGCCCCGAGGCCCGGGATCGCTCTCGATGGCGCCGCACCCGCTCCCGGGTCTGGCACGTCAACGAGCAGTAGCGTCGATTCCGCTGAGGTGAACGGTCGATGAAGACGTCGGCACAGTTTCCGGCCGAACAGACTCCAACGCGCCCGGTCCCCAGCTCGGCCACCACATCGAGGAGGGTCTCCGCCCCGGCGGCGGCCAGTCGGTCCCTGGGAGCGGTCGACGCTCCGTGCCGGGACGCGGCCACGACGGCACCGTCGACCACCTCGGCCCGCCTCGTGGACGGGGCCCGTCCGATCAGGGTGTTCAGATGCTCCGCCACCCGCTCGGGGTCCGGCGCCGACGCGAACACCTCGAACCAGGCGTCGGCCACACCGATCAACTCGCTCTCGCTCAGACGATCCACCATCCCGGGGCCTCCCCCGGGCGGCGAAATGGGGTGGTTCACCTCACCGGCGACCCTCCGAGTGGTGGTGGAGTACTCATTGACCATCTCGACCAGCCAGCGGCTGTCGACCTCGAGAGTCGTTTCGGGCTCCACGGCGACATGATACCAGCCAGCACGAGCGGTAACGGTTATAAAGCTAGTAATACGTTACTATCGACGGGTGCGTTTCTCAACGGAAGACCGGTGACGATGGAAACCGTGACCGCGGTCGTGGGAGCGGCGGCCCTGGTGGTGACGGCGGTCACCGTCATCCCCCAGACACTCAGGATCCTCCGCAGAGGGTCCACCGCCGGGGTCTCCCCCGTGTGGGCCATGCTCGGCGTCGTCAGTACCGGGGCGTGGACCGCCTACACCGCGGCCCGCGGCCTCTGGTGGGCGACGGTCGCTGATGCCCTGTCCTGTGTCAGCTACCTGAGCTCGGTCCACGCACTGGCCCGACACGGCGAGTCCCCCCGCTTCACTGCGGGACTCGCCTGGCTGACGGTCTTCGTGACCGCCTTCCTGGCGGCGGGTCTCGCAGGGGTCGGTGCGGTACTGGCGGTCGCCTTCGTCATCCAGGTCGCTCCGTCCATCTGGGTCGCCTACCGGCGGACCGAGCTCCAGGGTGCCTCGACAGCGACGTGGTTCCTGACCACGAGCGAGGGCCTCCTCTGGCTCGTCTACGGCCTGGCCGAGGGAGACCCGGCGGTGATCGCCTTCGGTGTGGTGGCCACCCTGGCCGGAACTCTGATGGTGGGCCGGATCCGGTGGACCAGCCGCCTGCACCCTGACTCGGTCTGATCCCGTGGAACCCTGGGAGCGGGCAACGCGGAGCGGATCGTCACCAATACGTCCGTTTCAGGCCGATGCGGGGCCTGAGCCTTCACGGGGCCCGCCCATCCCATCAATCCGCAACCGGTCAGGGCCCGCCACCGTCAGATCGCCCGGACTTCGCCAAGGTCCCGACCCGATGACGGGCCCGCCGGACTGACCCGACTCCCTACCGCCTGGCGGGGCGGTGTCGCTCATTCCGCCCCGGGGGGTGAGATGGACCCGGTACGGGCTAGGAGGTGGTCCTGTCCACGATCACCCGACCGTTCTGGATGACGTGGGTGAGCGCGGTCTGGTGGCGGGCGAAGGCGGCGATGTCCTCCAAGGGGTCCACGTTGGAGATCACGACGTCGCCGTGGGCCCCCGGGCACAGGACCCCGATCCGCCCCTCGAGACCACAGAGTCGGGCGTTGACGCCCCACATCGACCGGAGTACGTCCACCGCCGGTTG
>JALSTE010000665.1 GCA_026983855.1 Acidimicrobiia bacterium | reverse complement strand
CACCTCCCCCACCTTCCGCCACCGCCGGTCACAGGGCGAACCTCATCTCGGCCACCAGGGCCCCGGGGACCCGGGCACTGTCGGAGGACCGGCGGAAGTAGGAGCTGGGGTCGGCCATGAACTCGGCCTCGTCGGTCAGCCCCACCAGTTGCTCGCCCAGCAGGTTGTAGACGGTGTCGTCGAATCGCAGGACGTTGACCGGGGCCACGATCTCCCCCTGATCCACCCAGAAGGTGCCGAAACGGGTCATGCCGGTGGTGCGGCAGGCGGAGCGGTCCGAGAAGTTCAGGTACCAGAGGTTTCCGACGTACAGCCCGGTGCCCAGCTCCTCGAGGATCCCCTCCCGGGGCAGGGGACCGGGCGCCATGGCCATGGAGTTGGGGGCCTCGTGGGAGGAGGCGCCATTGTCGGCCACACCGTACTCACGTCCCGACCGGGGGGAGATGAGCCACCCCGTGTACTCCCCCTCCGATATCAGCACCACCTCATCGGGGCGGGAGAAACCCTGCTCCTGGAAGTCGGGGGCCATGCCCCCGATGGTGTTCTCGCTGATGGTGACGGTGGGATGCAGACGGGCGCCCTCCGTGACCATGTGCAGGAGCGGGGTCTGGCGGGTGCGGTGGGACTTCAGCCCGAATCCACCCCAGGCCATCATCTCCAGGATGTCGCGGAGGGCCGCCGGTTCGAGGAAGACCCGGTATCCGCCCGGTGTCAGGCTGATCGGTTCACGGTCCAGGGCCCGGAGCTGACGGCCACTCCAGTCGACCTTGGCCTCGAACGCCTCGTGATCCCATTCGAAACCGGCGTAGGTGTTCTTGGCCGCCTTGTCGGCCCTGAGGTGCATGCTCCAGTCCAGACTGAACGTCGTGGACTGGGCCCAGTTGCGCTGACCCAGGGAACTGGCGAATCCGTCGAAGGAGTCCCCGGCGGCGTAGATGCCGACCAGATCGGCGGGACCGGCTCCGGCACCGTTGACCTCTCCCAGGATGGTCGATGGCTCCGGTAGCTCCGTCCTGCGCACCTTGGAGGTCCGGACGTCGGAGGTGGAGTACACCAGATAGGGATCCTCGGGCACCATCGCCCTCTGCTCCCTCAGAGACTCCAGGGTGCGCAGCACCCGGGCCCGGTCGATCTCGGTGTCCTGGGTCAGTTCCAGGGTGGATGAGGTGTGACGGTTCCCCTCTATCAGATCGAGGCCGAGCTCCCGTTGGCGAACCGAACCGGCCTGACGGACCCGGCCGGCGTTGAACCTCACGAAATCGGAGTTCTCACCCCCGAGGGTGGCGGTGAGCACCTCGTCGCCCCTCAGATGACCGGTGGCCCAGGTGACCAGATCGTCGAAGTAGGTCTCCTCGTCACCGGTGGTGGGGCCCTGATCCGTGCTCACTGTTCTCCTCCGAAAACCTCTACCCCGCTGAAGCGGCACACCGGGGCCGCGTGCCCCACCTCGATGACCTGATTCGGTTCACCCTTGCCACAGTTGGGCGTTCCCATGACCTTCCAGGTGGAGCGGTCGCCGACCCCGGAGAGACTGCGCCAGAACGTGGCCGAGATCCCCCGGTATCCGGGATTGCGGATGGGATGGGTCAGCTCACCGTCCTCGATCATGGTCCCGTACTCGGTCCCGAACTGGAACTTGTTGCGGCTGTCGTCGATCGACCAGGAATTGTTGGTCTCCAGGTAGACCCCCCTCTCCACCGACGAGATCAGGTCCTCGAAGGTGGACTCACCCGGTTCGACGTTCAGGTTGGCCATGCGGTCCATCGGGGGTCGGTTCCACGAACAGGCCCTGGAGTTGGACACCCCGGGTAGTCCGGCCCGGGTCTGGGATATGCGGCCGCCCATGGGTCGCTGCAGGATCCCCTCCCTGATCAGGTACTCCCGGGAGGCCGGTGAACCGTCGTCGTCGAACCCGTAGCTGGCCATCTGACCGGGCACGGTGGGGTCGAAGGTGACGTTCAGCAGCTCACTGCCGTAGCGGTAGGTACCGAACATGTCGGGGGTCACGAAGCTGGTTCCGGCGTAGTTGCGCTCGTCCCCCAGGATCCGGTCCAGCTCCAGGGGGTGACCGATGGACTCGTGGATCTGCAGGATCATCTGGTCGGGGGCCAACACCAGGTCCATGATCCCGGTGGGGCAGTTCGGGGCCGAGAGCAGTTCCAGGGCCTGGGCCGCTATGCGGGGGGCGGCGTCGGCGAACCCGTGACGGTCCAGGACCTCGATTCCCCCCTGACCGCAGAAGGCGTGGCCGCCGTAGGTGCGGGTCTGGGTGTTGGTGCCCTCATTGGCGGTGGCCCTCAGGGAGGGGAAGGTGGTCTCGTAATGCTGCACCACCTCCCCCCCGCCGTTGGTGACCATGATCGTGTCGACCACCCGGTGGGCCAGACCCGCCTCCCAGTCGACTATCCGTTCGTCGACACCCAGACGGCCATCGTGGTCCCGGAGCAGCTCGATCCGTTCGGCCAGGGTGGTGTCGGACCAGGGACGCTCCACCGGGGATGAGTAGGTGCCCACGGTGTGGGTGAGGGGAGGTTCGGCCAGTACACCCAGCCCGGAGGTGACCCGGGCCCATTCCCGGGCCCTCTCCACCGCGGCGTCCAGACCGGCGGGGGTGAGGTCGCTGGTGGCGGCGTAGCCCAGCCCACCGCCGTCCCAGACGGTGACCATGGCGCCCGCCTCCTCGGCGTTGCGGACCGGTTGCACCACCCCCTGGCGTACCGACAGACCCTCACTGCGGGACTGCACGTAGCGGATGGACGCGTAGCCGCCGTCCCCCAGGTCGCGGGGTAGGGCCGCCCGAAGACGGTTGGGGATGGTGTCGGGCATCCAGGCCTCCTGGTGAAGATGGCGGGTCCGGGAACAGGTCCGGTGTCGGGCCCCGTGACGGGAGTCCGATTCGTCTCAGGCTACTTGTACCGCGGCCCCGGCCCGCCGGAGTTGGTGGGGCGGCGACGGAAGCCCTTCCCGATCAGGTACCCAGCCTCAGGTGGAACGACTTGGGCCGGGTGAGCTGGGAGTACCCCAGGCTGGACAGACTGCAGCCCCGCCCCGAGTCCTTCACCCCGGTCCAGGCCAGGGCCGGGTCCAGGTAGTCGCACCGGTTCTGGAACCAGGTACCGGTGTCGATCCGCTGGCCCACGGCCTCCGCCGCCTCGGGGTCGGAGGTCCAGATGGCGGCGGTGAGGCCGTAGTCACTGTCGTTCATCAACTCCACCGCCTCCTCGTCGGACCCCACGGCCATCACCCCGACCACCGGTCCGAAACTCTCCTCGCTCATCACCCCCAGGGAGTGGTCCACGTCCACGAGCACCTGTGGAGCCAGATAGGGGGTTCCCTCCGAGGCCCGGGGGAAGCCGGCCGGATCCACCAGGGCCCGGGCCCCGGCCGTCACCGCCTCGGCGATCTGGCCCCGGACGAAGTCGGCCGCCGCGGTCCGGACCATGGGTCCCAGGTTGACGTCGGGATCGGTCGGGTCACCCAGCCGGTAGGCCCGGGCCGCCTCGACCAGTCCCTCCACGAAGGGTTCGTACACCCGGTGGTGGACGTAGATGCGCTCGATTCCGCAGCAGGACTGACCGGAGTTGAAGAAGGCCCCGTCGGCCAGGTTGGCCACGGCGTGATCCAGGTCGGCGTCGTGACGCACGTAGGCGGGATCCTTACCCCCCAGTTCCAGTCCGGTGCCGATGAAGCGGCGGGCGGCCGCCCCCTGCACCGCCCGCCCCCCGGCCACCGATCCGGTGAAGGACACGAAGTCCACCCCTCCCCCAGTGATGATCCCCAGGGCGTCGTCGTGGGACAGGTGCAGGTGGGTGAACACCCCGGAGGGGAGCCCCGCTGATTCGAAGGCGGCTTGGTAGCGTTCGGCGCACAGCGGGGTCTGGGCCGAGTGCTTGAGAACCACGGCGTTGCCGGCAGCCAGGGCCGGGATGACGGAGTTCACCGAGGTGAGGTAGGGATAGTTCCACGGTGCCATGACGAACACCGTCCCCAGAGGCTGGCGCCGAATGAAGCGGTGGAAGCCGTCGACGGGTTCCACCTCCACGTCGGCCAGGGCCTCGGGAGCGATGGCCAGCATGTGCCGGGCCCTCTCCTCGAACCCGGCGATCTCACCGGGGCTCTGGGAGATCGGCCTCCCCATCTGCCAGGTGATCTCCAGCGCCTCACCAGGACCGGCGGCCACGAAGGCGTCCACTGCCCGCCCCAGGATCTCCAGCCTCTCCTCCAGGGGGGTGGCCGCCCACCGGGCGCCGGCCCGGCGGGCCCGCTCGAGGGCCCGACCCATGGTGTCGGGATCGGCCAGGTCCCGGGTCACGTAGACCGATCCGTCCACCGGTGTGATGCACTCGATCCGCCCTACCATCTGAACTCCAGTCGCCTCTCGCACCCGGTACCCACGGCACCGGTTCCCGCTGGAGCGTAGGCCCCCACCGACCACCACCGGAGACCGACATGGCCCCCACCTCCGAACCATCTGGGACCCCCGACGACGGGCCGCCCCTGCCGGTGCACGAACGTCCCTTCACCGACCGGGAGTTCACCACCTCCGAACTACCCGACACCCCCACCCGTTCGTTCCGGATACCCGCCACCGGGTGGGTCGAAGCCCCAGACGAACTGCTGACCCTGGGGGACGACCTGGACCAGCCGGTGGAGTACAAGCGCCGTATCGGCCGCTGGCTGCTGTGGCGGGCCGGGCCGCCGGTGGGACGGGCCCGCTACATGGCCCTGGACCCCACCACCGGTGAGGCCCTCACCTTCGACCTCCACGGCCGCCGGGGCTCGGGCACCGGGGCCGACGGGCGGACACATGAGAGGTTCCGCACCTGGAAGGAATCGCTGCGCGACTCCTGACGCCCTTCCCCGGGCCGACCGACGGAGCGGGTGATAGACCGGTCCGGTGGAGATGTCGACCAGGGTCGGGGTGACCGGCGGTGAGATCGAGGTGCACACATCCGGTGATGGCCCTCTGATCGTGCTGGTGCCCTCCCTGGGTCGGGGCGGGGCCGATTTCGCCGATCTGGCCGCGGGCCTGGCCGCGGCGGGCTGGAAGGTGGCCCGGCCCGAGCCCCGCGGGGTTGCGGGCACCGCTCCCATGGCGGGATCGACCATGGAGACCTTCGCCGCCGACTTGGCCGCCGTGATCGAGGCCCTGGCACCGCCCCCGCGCCCCACGGCGGTGGTCGTGGGCCACGCCCTGGGCAATCGGATCGTCCGTCTGACCGCCACCCGCCACCCGGGCCTGGTCCGGGGAGTGGCCCTGCTGGCGGCGGGGGGCCTGGTGGCCCCCGAACCCGAGGCCCTGGCCGATCTGCGGGCCTGCTTCGACCCCACCCGGAACCGCCGGGACCACCTGGAGGTCGTCCGTCGGGCCTTCTTCGCCCCGGGGAACGACCCCTCGGCCTGGGAGGGTGGCTGGTACCCAACCGTGGCCCTCCACCAGGGCCGGGCCAACTCGGCCACCGATCCGGCCGAGTGGTGGGAAGCGGGCTCGGCCCCGGTCCTGGTGATCCAACCGGCCGCCGATGTGATCGCCCCAGCCGCCAACGCCGTCCGGCTGGCCGACTCGATCGGGGATCGGGCCACGGTGGTCACCATTCCCGACGCCGGACACGCCCTCCTGCCCGAACAGCCGTCGGCGACCCTGGCGGCCCTGCTGGAGTGGCTGGGGACCCTGACGGCGGAACGGTGACCCTCAACCCGCCGCCGGGACGGCCGGGGACCCGGGCGAGGGGGCGGCGGGACCCGACCGGTCACCGAATCGACGGGAGCCGGCCCACCACACCGCGATCAGGGCCCCGATGGCCCCACCGGTGCTGGACAGCACCAGGTCACCGATGGTGTCGGAATAGGTCAGATGCAGCCCGGTCGTCCCCAACTTCTGGACGAACCACTCCGCCGTCTCCCATCCGATGATGGCCAGGGCCCCGATCCCGGTACCGGTCACCCAGGCGGCGAGGGGCCGGAGGTAGGTGCGGCACAGGGCCAGGGTGATCCCTCCGATCAGCAGCACCCAGTTGAGGAAGTGCAGGACGTCGTCGGTGTGGGTGTAGGTGTCGTAGAAACCGAAGACGTTGCCCAGGGTGTCGGCGAGGAAGGGGGCGATGACCAGGGCGTCGGTGAGGTACGGGTAGGGCCGACGGCGGCCCCGGAGGCGCCACACCCCGGGCACCACGATCATGGGCAGCAGGTAGACCGGCGCCCGGTAGGCCATCCCCTTGCCCTGGAACTGCTCCCAGTCGGGGAACAGCAACGAGATTCCCACCGCGGTGACCAGAGCCGCCCGAGTGGCCCACAGGGCCGCCACCGCCCAACGGGGGACCACCTCGGATCCCGTCTGCCCCACCGTCGCCGGGGCCGGGACCGGCCCGCGGTTCACACCACCGAGGGGGCCGAGGAGCGGGTCTCCCCGAGGTCCAGGTCAAGTTTCGCCGGTGCGGAGGGGGCCAGGGAGGAGGCCGGTGTCCGGGTGGCGTGGACCACGAACAGGGTCACCACGAAGATACCCACCCCCGTTCCCTGGTGGGCCAGGGCCGACCATCGTGGTACCCCGGTGAGCACCAGGCTGATTCCCAACGAGATCTGCACCACGACTCCCCCGAGCAACCCCATCGCCGCCCGCCGCAGGGAGGCGTCACTGCGACTGTCCCCGAGGATCACCCCGGCGGTGGCCACGACGAGTGAGGCCACGACGAAGGCGAACCAGCGGTGGAACCAGTGGGCACCCAGGGCCTCGGTCAACTGCGACAGCGCCCCCCGCGGCAGGAAGGTTCCGTTCATCAGGGGCCAGGTGTCGGAGATCAGTCCCGCCTTGAGACCCGCCACCAGACCCCCGAAGGCGATCTGGACCACCACCGCGGCCAGCAGCACCCGAGAGAGCGGGGCGGCCCGTGGTGGGGCCGGGCGGGGCGGGCGGTCGCGGTCCATGCGGTTCCACGCCATCCACAGGACCAGGGCCAGGAGAGTCCCCGCCGTCAGCAGGTGGATCGTGAGCCGGTAGTGACTGACCGAGGGACGCTCCTGCAGACCACTGGAGACCATCAACCAACCGATCAGGCCCTGGACGCCGAACAGGGCGGCTATTCCCCAGTAGGGCAGTGAGTCCCTGAGTCCGAGGCGTCTCTTCCACATCATCCAGATCAGGGGCAGCACGACGGCCAGGCCGGCCAGACGGGCCACGAGACGGTGGGCCCACTCGATGTAGAAGATCCTCTGGTACTCACCCAGGGTCATGGTGCTGTTCACCAGGTGGAACTCCGGGGTCTTCTGGTACTGGGCGAAGGAGTTGACCCAGGCGTCGTGCCCGATGGGTGGGACCACCCCGGTGACCGGGTCCCACTCGGTGATCGACAGTCCGGCCCGGGACAGCCTCACGAACCCACCCACCAGAACCATGAAGAACACCAACACCGCCACCATCACCAGCCATCTGGTTATGGGATCGGGACCCGGGCTTCCCGGCTCCGCGTGCGAGGCTGGAGCGGGGGGTGGGGTGTCCACATCGGCCATGGTCGGTGATTCTAGGTTCCCCGCCACCACCCATCGACACCGGGTCCCCGAAGTGGGTTCCCACCATGATCAGAGCCCAACCGATGATCGTCCCCGCAGACGTCGACACCGGGTCCCCGAAGTGGGTTCCCACCATGATCAGAGCCCAACCGATGATCGTCCTCACAGACGTAGAGGCCGCGTACACGCAGTAGGTTCCCACCATGATCAGAGCCCAACCGATGATCGTCCTCGCAGACGTCGAGGCCGGGTCACTCTGGTTCCGTGAGGTGCTGGGACTCGCATCCGGACACGGGGGACCGGAGTACGAGATGCTCATGGACGGGGAGGAGATGGTGGCCCAGCTCCACGACTGGGAGGCCGACGAACACCCCCACATGGGGGATCCGAACGACCCCTCCCGGGGCAACGGGGTACTCCTGTGGTTCGCCACCGATGACTTCGACGCGGTGACGGACCGGGTGAGGGTGGCCGGGGCCGAGGTTCTGGAGGGCCCGATCGTCAACCCCAATGCCCGCCACCGGGAGATATGGCTGCGGGGACCCGAGGGCTACACCGTGGTGGTGGCCGGTCGCTAGACCCGAAAAAGGGGACGAGGGACGGGAGACCTCACGGGGAGGTGT
>JALSTE010000664.1 GCA_026983855.1 Acidimicrobiia bacterium | reverse complement strand
TGAAGCAGCATTGGGAGAAGGGCATCGGCAACCCCACCGTCCTGGGTGAGGTGTGGGACCGTCTCCTGATCACCGGTCAGATAGCCCTGCTGGGTCTCGCCGCCTCGATCATCCTGGGAATGCTGCTGGGCATCGTCATGTTCAGGTTCCGTCTGGCGGAGAGGGCGTTCTACCCCTTCCTGGTCACCCTGCAGTCCATCCCCATCCTGGCCATCGCCCCCCTGCTGCAGTCCATCCTGGGGTTCGGACTGGCCCCGAAGGTCATCGTGGCCTTCATCATCAGCTTCTTCCCCATACCCACCACCCTGCTACTGGGTCTCAAGTCGGTGCCCCAGGGCATGATCGACATATTCAAGCTCCGTGGTGCCAGTGAGTGGACCATCCTGCGAAAGGTCGGCATCCCCAGCGCCATGCCGTCGCTGTTCGCCGGTTTCCGGATCTCGGCCGGCCTGTCGGTCATCGGGGCCATAGTGGGTGAGTTGTTCTTCCGCACCGGCGCCGGTGGCCTGGGCCAGATGCTCATCAACCGCAAGATCGAGCTGCAGTACCCCGAGATGTACGCGGCCCTGTTCGCCTCGGCCGGATTCGCGGTGGCCGTCTACCTGGCCTTCAACTGGGTCGGCTCCCGACTGTTCAACTCCTGGCACGAGTCGGGAGAACAGCGGTGAGTACCCCCGCCGGGGAATTCGATTCCCCGGCCCACCCTCTCATCTGATCAAATTGTCCTCTGTTCGCGACCAAGGAGCGAAACCCATGAAGCGATCCACGCTTTGGAAGCTGCTGGCTGCGCTGTTCGCCTTTTCACTGTTGGCCGCTGCGTGCGGCGACAGTGGCGGCGACGGCGATTCCGCCGGCGGTAACCCACCCGAAACGTCGGCTGCCCCCGACACCAGCGCCGCCGGGGCCGGGGGAGGCGGTGAGGCCATGGGCCTCGCCGACGTCTGCCCGAATCCGCTAGTGGTGCAGAAGGACTGGTTGGCCGAGGCCGAGCACGCCGCCTTCTACCAGCTCATCGGAACCGCCGGAACCGGCTCCGAGGGGCGCTTCGAGGGTCCCATAGGCGACACCGGGGTTGATCTGGTCATCCTCGAGGGTGGTGGCGGACTGGGCCTGGGCGACGGTGAGTCACCGTTCTCCTCGCTCTACACCGGCAACTCCAAGGCGGGTCTGACCCCCCAGCTGGCCTTCGTCGGCACCGACGACGCCATCATCTTCTCCAAGCAATTCCCCGTGATCCACGTGGTGACCCCGCTGGACAAGGATCCCCAGATCCTGTTCTGGGATCCGGCCACCTACCCCGACGGCTTCAAGACCATCGATGATCTCAAGGCCTTCGCCGACTCCGGCGAGGGCAAGATCTACATCGGTAACGCCAGCCGTAGCTACGGCAAGTTCCTGGTTGACTCCGGGGTGCCCCTCGACGTGTTCGTCGAGGGCTACGCCGGTGACAGCGAGAACTTCGTCACCAACGGCGGCAAGTGGCTGAACCAGGGGTACTCCTCCAACGAGGTGTGGGACTTCGAGAACGGCCGCCAGTGGGAGAAGCCCGTGGACTACGTCTACGTGGCCGACCTGGGCTACGACAAGTACCCGTCGGTGCCCTCGATCCGGGCCGACCGCAAGGATGAGCTGGCTCCCTGCCTCAAGCTCTTCGTGCCCATGGTCCAGCAGGCCCAGATCGACTACATGAACAGCCCGGACATGGTCAACAAGATCCTGGCCGACTT
>JALSTE010000663.1 GCA_026983855.1 Acidimicrobiia bacterium | reverse complement strand
CATCGTGGCGAGCACCACCACGGGGTGACGCGGCGGCTGTGATGCCGGTGGTTCAGGATCCGGTGGCGGCCATCTCCACCTCCACGGCCTTGGCCATGGCGTCGGAGATGGGGCGGCGGTGGCGTTCCATGGTTCCGATGTAGGCCCGGGGGGACAGGTCGGCCAGACGCTCACCCTCCACCAGGGCCCGTTCCACCACCCGCTCGGCGGGGACGATCTCGTCGAGGAAGCCGGCGGCCACGTTGTCGGTCCCCTCGAACATGGCGGCGGTGGCGGTGGCCCGCTGCAGGTGGGAGGGGTTCAGCCGGGCCTCGGCCAGGATGGCCGCCCAGTCGGGCAGCACCATGCCCAGGGCCACCTCGGGCAGGCCCATGCGGGCGTCGTCGGCCCCGATGCGGCTGTCGGTTCCCAGGGCCAGGAGGGCCCCGGCCGCCACCGCGTGCCCGGTGACCGCGGCCACGCTGGGCTTGTGACCGCTGAAGATCCGGTGGATGAGCTTGCCCCCCAGTCCGACCAGGCGGATGACGTCGTCCACGTTCTCGCCCCGCATCACCGCCAGGTCGAATCCCCCGCTGAAGATTCCGGGTTGCCCCGATATCACCAGGCTGCCGTGGGACTCGGATTTCTCGAAGGTGTCGAGCACCTCGTTGAGGGCGGCGATCACCTCGAAGGAGATGGGGTTTCCCTTGCCGGAGTCGATCCGGACCTCCAGTACCCGGCCGTGTTCGGTGACGTCGACGAATTCGCTCATGGGATCGAATCTAGCGGTCGGGATACAGTCCCCCCATGCGCTTCAGTTTCTGGACCGGTAACTCCCACCCCTGGTCGGAGATCCTGCAGACCTGCCTCCACGCCGAGGCCACCGGATGGGACGGCATCTGGCTGGCCGACCACTTCCTGCCCTTCGCCGGTGAGCCCACCGAGCCCTACCACGAGGCCTGGGGAGCCATCGGCGGCCTGGCGGCGCTGGTACCGCGGGTGCGGATCGGCACCATGGTCACCGGCAACACCTACCGCTATCCGGCGGTCCTGGCCAAGATGGTGGCCAGCATCGACCATGTCTCGGGGGGACGGATAGTGCTGGGTCTGGGATCGGGGTGGATGGAGTCCGAGCACCGGGCCTACGGGATCCCCTTCGGCACCGTGGGCTCCCGTCTGGACATGCTGGAGGAGGCGTGTGAGGTCATCAAGAGCCTGTACGGCAACGAGATCTCCAATTTCTCGGGGGAGTACTACACCCTCGTCGACGCCCCCCTGGAGCCCAAGCCCCTGCAGGACCCGCTGCCCCTGCTGATAGGCGGGGGAGGGGAGAAGCGGACCCTGGCCATCGCCGCCCGCTGGGCCGACGAGTGGAACGTGTGGGGCACCCCCGAGGTGCTGGCCCACAAGGGCTCGGTGCTGGAGGCCCACTGCGATCGCATCGGTCGGGATCCCGCCGAGATCTCCCGCTCGGCCGTGGCCCTGCTGTTCCTGTCCACCGACGAGGCCTGGCTGGCCCGCATGAGGGAGGCCGACATCGACCGGCCCACGATCATCGGCAACCCGGCCCAGGTGGTGGAGACCATCGCCGCCTACCGGGATGCGGGGGTGGACGAGATCGTGATCCCCGACTTCAACCTGGGGCCGGTCGAGAGGCGGCGGGACACCATGGACCTCTTCATCGGCGAGGTGGCCCCCGCCTTCCGGTAGGCACCCCCCGGTGGGGACCGCCGGCACGAACAACCGTTCGGAAATCGGTGGA
>JALSTE010000662.1 GCA_026983855.1 Acidimicrobiia bacterium | reverse complement strand
GGGGCCCGGCCCCTGGGCCCCCGCTCATTCCCCGAGCGACATCGGCGGAACGCCCGGGCCAAGGCCCTGATCGCCGAGAAGCTCCTGTCCCTGGTCCCCGAGACGGGGGCCATCGCCTTCGACGCCTCCACCACCGTCCTGGCCCTGGCCTCCCGGATGGGCGGGGCCCAACGCCTGGCGGTGGTCACCAACGGCATCCCGGTCTTCCAGACCCTTCTGGGATTGCCGGGAGTTCGGCCGGTGCTCACGGGGGGGTTCAACGAGCCCGAGACCGGAAGCCTGGTGGGACCGGTGGCCTGTCATGCCACCAGGGCCTTCACCTACAGCAGGTTCTTCACCTCGGCCGCCTCGGTGGACGCCGACCTGGGTGCCACCGAGAGCGCCTGTGAGGAGGCCGAGGTGAAACTGTTGATCGGATCGGCCACCACGGAGACCATCCTGGCCGTCGATTCCTCCAAGCTGGACCGTCGTTCCGCGGCCCGCACCTTCGAACTCGCCGACGTGAGCCTGATGGTCACCGATCTGGAGCCCGACGACCCCCGACTGGACAGCTACCGGGAGAGGGTGGAGCTGCTCTAGCGGCCGGCGTCCCGCGGTGCGGGCGGAGGTCGATGTGGCCGGTTCGAGTGAGGGCGCCGAGATTGGTGTCACCTCCTCATCAGGGCCGCCTCTCACCTCACTCACCGTCCACTGTCACCCGGGGAAGGGATGGGGCCTCCTCCCGGGGCCGGTGGTGAGAACGGTCACCCCCGACCGGCGGGAAGGTGAGCCCTCGCCGGTGGAGGGATCAAGGGCCTTCAGCCAGTGAACACTCCTGCACATGTGGATGGTCCGAGACTCGGCAATGGTGTCGAAGACTGAACCCCCGCCGGGTACCCGGATCATTTGGGATTCCGGGCGGTGGCACCGGGCCCCCCTCGAGCCATCGACGGGGATCGGACCTTGAACCATGAGCGTTTCAGTTATATGGTGCATGATCGAACATCACCCGACAGGGGTCAGAGGAGGAGCCATGGGGGCCGATCGCAGAGTGCTGGACCGCAGAGCGTTCATGCGGATGATGGGGGTGACGGCTCTGGGGGCGCCCCTGCTGGCGGCCTGCGGCTCCTCGGGTGACTCCGGGCAGTCCGGCGGCTCGTCCACCAGTTCCGCTCCGTCGACCAGCGCCGCCGCGAGTGGTCCGGTTCGTGGGGGGGAACTGGTCGTGGTCACCGGGGACGGGGTAGGTGGGACCTTCGCCGCCAGTGCGTCCCTGGGCCCCCACGCCGTCGCCCACCGACAGTTCCTGTGGGGCCTGTATGGGCAGAACAACGACTATGAGATCGTGCCCGCCCTGGCCGAGGGGTACGAACGCAGTGATGACGGCCTCACCCACACCTTCCGGATCCGGGAGGGTCTGACCTTCCACGACGGATCCCCCCTGACCGCCAAGGAGGTCGTGGACAATCTGAACATGTACTTCACGCCGGATCATCCCCTACGGGACTCGGCGGGTATCTACCTCCAGGTGATCCTCTTCTTCGGCTTCCCCCGCGAGGGCTTCATCTTCGAGGCCGAGGCCACCGACGATCTCACGGTCGTGGTCCACAGCCCCGAACCCCGGCCTGATCTCCGGGGCCCCATGACCTCGCTCTACATCTACAACCCCCGGGTGATCGAGGGGGCGGTGGAGACCTACGGCACCGACGTGGACCTGCTGGGGGCCGTGGGTTCGGGAGCCTTCCAGCTCACGGCCTTCGATCCC
>JALSTE010000661.1 GCA_026983855.1 Acidimicrobiia bacterium | reverse complement strand
GGTCGAGTCGAGGCTCGATGATCTTCCGGGATGGGGCCCCAAGACGGTGGAGATCTTCCTCAGAGAGCTCCGCGGGGTGTGGCCGGGCGCCCAACCCGACGTCGACGATCGGGTGGTCAGGGCCGCTGACGATCTCGGACTGGATCTGGGGTCGGACCCGACCCGCCGGTGGGACCGCCTCGTGGCCTACGCCGACGGCGCCGGGGTCGACCCCCGCGATCTGGAGGCGGCCCTGGTACGCACCACCCTCGAGCCCCACTGAACCGACCCGACCAGACTGGTCAGCCATCGACCGCCGACCCGGGCGGAGGGACGTGGGGCGTCAGACCAGCCTCTTCTTGTAGCAGACGGGGTTCATGTCCCCGATGTCGACACTGATGGCGGGCACCGTCGGGAACTCCGCGGCCAGGGCCTCCCTCAGGGCGATGGCCAGGCTTTCCTTCTGCTCGTCGGTGCGGCCGGCCAGCATCCTGACGGTCAGGTGGATGAATCCCGTTCGACCATCCCCGAGGAGGAAGGCGTCACAGGGCACCGTCCTCACCTTGATGTCCTCCCGCCTGATGACACCCGAGGCGGCACCGCAATCCAGGACCGTCCTCATGGCGGTTTCGACCTCACCGGGGCCCTCCAGGGCACCTCCGCACTCGATCACGAAGTGGGGCATTTGACGATCCCTTCGCGCTCACCCGGCCGCATGACCCCAACCTAACCGGCTCCGGAGGGCCCACCGGAGCGGGACTCAGACGTCGAATCCCAGGGCGGCGATCGGTGAGGCCGTCGACATCTTCGGAGGAGCGGCCATCAGGGGTCCGAATCTCTCCATGGCCGCCTGCATGGCCTCGCCGCGGCCGTGGTTCTGCATCGACTCCGGGTCGGCCATGAGGGCGAAGAACCAGAACTGATCGCCCTCCCCCCGGTGATAGGAGTAGATCTCCACCCCCGGTTCCTCCCCGGCCGCCTCGACCATGGCCGCCAGCACCTCGGCCATCTCATCGGCTCGTCCCTCCAGGCACTCGATGGTGCCGAACACCGAAACCCTGCCCATGGTCGCCTCCCCGTTCATGCCACCCGGACCCGAGTGGTGCCCCCCTGGCTAGCAGACCCGGCCCGACGACGCGCCGCCCTCCGCCGCTCCCGACCACCCACGGGACCCGATGGTCAGACCGACAGACCGCGAGTATGGTCCGGTCCCGATCCCACCCGATCCCTTCCCACCCCGGAGAGCAGCGACCATGACCTATCCGAACATATTGGTTTTCGTCGACTTCCCCGTCGACGACGTCGACGCCGCCAACGCCTTCTACAGCGAGGTATTCGGCTGGGAGGTGGAGGAGCGTATCCCCGGCGTCTTCCACCGGATCGTCCCCGGACAGAACTTCAAGCTCGACGACGGCAGCCAGGGTCCCACGGGGAATCTCCACATGGGGATCGCCCTGGCCGCCGACATGCGCCCCCATCCGAACCCCGCCCCACCCGAGCCCACCAACCTCAATCCCGGCGGGCGGGCGGCCCGGGCGTGGATCCTGGTGAGCGAGGACGACTCCTTCGACGCCATACTCGAACGGGCCGAGAGGATGGGGGGCACGGTGCTGTTCACCAACCACTTCTGGACCGAGTTCGGTGGTGCCTGCGCCGCCTTCAGGGACCCCTGGGGCAACGAGCTGATGCTGTGGCAGCATCTCGAGGGGGTCGAGCAGGACCCCGAGACCCACGAGCTGGTCGGCGACGCCGAGCTCCCCGAGGGCT
>JALSTE010000660.1 GCA_026983855.1 Acidimicrobiia bacterium | reverse complement strand
GGCCGAACATCTCGGGCAAGATGTTCGATCAGCGTTCCTACGGGGTGGACGAGAACGGGATCGTGGACTACGAGGAGGTGCGGCGCCTGGCCCACGAGTTCCGGCCACTGATCCTCGTGGCCGGGTACAGCGCCTACCCCCGCAAGGTGAACTTCCGGGTCATGAGGGAGATCGCCGATGAGGTGGGGGCGGTGTTGATGATCGACATGGCCCACTTCGCCGGCCTGGTGGCCGGAGGGGTATTCACCGGTGACTTCGATCCGGTACGGCACGGTCACGTGGTCACCACCACCACCCACAAGAGCCTGCGGGGACCCCGGGGCGGCATAGTTCTGTGCACCTCGGAATTCGCCCCCCACGTGGACAAGGGCTGCCCGATGGTGCTGGGCGGACCCCTGGTGCACGTGATAGCGGCCAAGGCCGTGGCCCTGGCCGAGGCCCGCTCGGAGGACTTCCGCACCTACGCCCGGGCGATCGTGGACAACGCCGCGGCTCTGGCGGAGGGCCTGAGGTCGCGGGGTGGCACCCTCGTGAGCGGGGGTACGGAGAATCACCTGATGCTGCTGGATGTGACCTCGTTCGGACTCACCGGGCGTCAGGCGGAGAGCGCCCTCAGGGAGGGGGGTCTCACGGTCAATCGGAACTCGATTCCCCACGACCCGAACGGGGCCTGGTACACCAGCGGGGTGAGGCTGGGTACCCCGGCCCTCACGACCCTGGGGATGGGCCCCTCGGAGATGGACGAGGTGGCCTCGATCATCGTCGACGTCCTCGAGGCCAGTGAGCCGACCCTGACCTCCTCGGGGGCGGCGTCCAGGGCCCGCTACACCCTTGATCCCCAGGTGGCGGCGGAGTGCCGCAACCGGGCCGGTGCCCTGCTCGACGCCTTTCCCCTGTATCCCACCGTCGGGATCGTGTAGGGGCCCGCTGGGGGAGGATCCCCGGCGACGGTGCGGGTGGGGACCGTCCCGGGCGTGAGGGGCCGGTCGTGACGGAGCGAACCCTTTGAACCCATTTGTGACGGAAGTGTGTCGGAAGTGTGTCGGAATAGGTGTTGCCGCCCCCCAGATGACGGCTATTGAGAAATATTCGTCATGGGCTTGTAATGAAGGGGACCATGTCGTAATGTGATCGCAACGAGGAAGGAGCACCTGCTTCGGCCTCATCGATGAAGTGTCGCCCGTTGAGGGCAGGTCGGTAATCCCGCCCGCGCCCAACCTGTCCCCAACGGAGCGGCGCTTCGTCGCGTCCGGGTGGATTTCGGGGTGGACGAGGTGGGGAAGTGGTTCTGGCGGGGTGGGGGTGACTCAGCGGGGTTGAGCCCCCGGTGTCCCAGCCCGGGGGCACAATGGCATCACTTCCTCCTTCCGTGGGCGACGGCGACCGTGGTCCGCTCGCCCGACCGAACTGGAGGTGGCTCGACCATGGTCGAGATCTATCTGACCCCGAAGTCCCGCCCGGGGGTTCCGCCGATCATCATCGACGACCCCGGGGAGGCCCTGACCCTCATCGAGGCCCTGGTGGACGACCGTGAGGAGGTGATCATGGTGGTCATGGCCGCCGACGGGTTCCTGGTGGGGATCGTCAGCTTCGAGGAGATGACCCTCGCCGACCTGGTTGACGACCCCGAGCCGATGCTCCGACTCCTCGATGTCCTCGGCGCCGCCCGGCTCGTGGTCGGGGTGTCCGGGGGTGGCGTTCCCCGCCGGGGTGGGCGGGCCGATGTGGTCGAGTTGGCGGCGGCGGA
>JALSTE010000659.1 GCA_026983855.1 Acidimicrobiia bacterium | reverse complement strand
GGCGGAGGCTCCCGTCAGGGAACGGAACTGCATGTCATTGAACTTCACCGCCGGGTCGCCGATGGTGAGGCGAAGATCACCCGACCGCGGCGTTGCCAGTCCCCGAAGGGGAGGTAGGGTGTGAATCAGTTTCCGGGAGACCGGCCACCCCGACCCTGTTTGGAGATTTCGATGACGGAGATCCAGGAACCAGAGGTAATCGTCGAAGCTCTCAAGATCATCGACCGTGGCCTGTCCGAGATGCTCAACCGCGAGCTGGTGTCCACCAATGAGGTGGCCGATCTGCTGCTCGACGTCCGCACCCTGCTGACGGCCCCTCCCGCCCCTCCCACCTCGAGCACCGGCAGCACCGACGTGGTCGAGGACGGGGTTCCGGCCTGAGGGCTCAGACCCGCCGCACCCTCTCCCAGAATCTCACCGCCACCCGGCCCAGCACCCAGCCGGTGATGGCACCGCCCACGACGTCGGAGGCGTGGTGCATCCTCACGTGGACCCGGCTGGAGGCCACCACGGCCCCGACCGCGTAGTAGAGCGGTTTCCACCGGGTGTCCCGGCCCAGCACGGCGGCGGCGGTCATGGCCGCGCTGGCGTGGCCGCTGGGGAAGCTCGACGTCAGGGGTTGCCGTATCGACCGGGTGTCGGGACCCTGCTCCCGGGGGGGTCGGACCCGACGGAACAGGGACTTGACGCCCCAGTTCACGATGGCCGACTCGGCGACCATGGTGAGGCTCAACTCGACGGCCTCTGAGGGTGTGTTCCCCGGGGCCAGACCCTTGTAGGCGCCCAGCAGGTGCCAGATGAGGCTGAAGTCCCCCAGGTGGGAGGCGGCGTAGAAGACGTCGTCCACGGCGGGAACGGCCCGGAGGGGCTCGAACCAGGCGTCGACGGCGCGGTCGAAGCGGGCCACGACACCCTCGGGCTGGAGTGACTCAGGAGCTTCTGCCGGTTCGGGGGTCTGGGGGTGATCGCTCAAGACCCGGGATCACCTTCGGACATGAACTCCGCTATCCGGGCGGCCACCAGTTCCGGCGCCTCGAGAGGCCCGAAGTGCCCGAGGTCCTGGTCGACGTGCATCTGTCCGTGGGGGAGGGCGTCCACGATGAGGGGCACGAAGCGGGAGGCGGCCTCGGCCTCGATGTGTCCACTTGCTATGAGGACCGGTATGTGGAGGTCGGCCAGTCTCTCGTAGGCCCCGTTCACCGAGTGGGCGAACACCGAGGCCTCGGTCTCGGCCCGGCACTTGATCCTCACCGTGCCGTCGGGCAGATCCTCGAAACCGTGATCCACGTAGGCCCGCAGAGCCCGGGTGTCGAGTTGGTTGAGGGGTGGTTTGGAGGAGTACCGGTCGAAAACCTCGTCCCGGTCGGCGAAGACCTCCCGGCGTCGTCGGGCGGCCTCGATCATGAAATCGCGCCTGCGGTTGTGGTCGGGGAGCTCGGCGGGGTAGATGATCGGCTCGTAGAGATACGCCCGTTCGATCGAGCCCGGCCGCTCCAGCTCGGCCAGCACCAGTGCCGCTCCGCCCATGGAGTGCCCCACGGCCCTGACCGGGCCCCCCAGGGCGTCGATCACGGCGAGTACGTCCTGGGCCATGCCCGTCCACCCGACGTCGACCCCGGGGGGCAGGGGTGAGTCGCCGTGTCCCCGCAGATCGACCCCCACGCACCGGTAGCGGTGGCTGAGAAGGTCGGCCAGGGGCTCCCAGACCCGGCCGTGGAAGCCGGTGGCGTGGGCGAACAGCAGGACCGGTCCTTCCCCACCCAGCTCGTGAGCCGCGATCTGGACACCCTCGGTGGAGCCGACGACGAGGTCGGCCCGATCCTCGCACCGCTCAGCCATCGGCGACCGTCGTGGTTGGTTCGGTGGTCTGGGCCTCGGTGGTGGTCGTGGTGTTGGTCAGGGGGGGAAGGGAGGGTTCGGTCGGGTCGGGCACCGTGAGCTGCTCCTCGGGGGGGATGGTGTCGGCCGCCTCCAGCTTCTCGGGTATGACGATCTGGTCGCCGGGCCGCAGCCGGGTGGGGTCGGATATGGCGGGATTGGCCCTCAGCAGCTCATCGAGGGTGAGACCGTTCTGCGCCGCCACCCCCGAGAGGGTGTCACCGGGCTGTATCACGTAGATCGCCGGACCCGGGATGGTGGTCGTGGTGGTGGTGGTCAGGTCGCTGGGGGCGGTGGTCAGCACGCTGCGACTCGTGGGTGGGGGCCGATCGGCCCCCCCGCTCCCCGAGGAGCACCCGGCCAGGATCAAGCCGATCACGCCGATGGCGGCCATGGCGGCGAGGACCCGGGTTCGGGCGGGGGATGTGGGGTGGGGGTGGGGCTTCGTTCTCATCTGAGGTCGCCGGTCAGGCTACCGACACACCGGTCCGGGTGGGAAGGGTGGAGGGCCACACCGAACGATCGTGACCGGCGAGGAAGGGTTGGGGTTCCTCGGGGGTGAGGGTCAGGATCTCCACTCCGTCGGGTAGTACGGCGAGGGTGTGTTCGAACTGGGCCGTCCGACTCAGGTCGACCGTGGTGGCCGTCCAGCCGTCGTCCCAGAGCTGGGAGCGCCAGTTCCCCACGGTGATCATGGGCTCGATGGTGAACGTCATACCCGGCTCGAGGATCATGGTGGCCCGGGGGTCGTCGAAGTGGGGGACGTTGGGGGCCATGTGGAACGTGGATCCGATGCCGTGGCCCACGAACTCCCTCACCACCCCGAAGCCGTTGGCCTCGGCGTGGGCCTGGATGGCCTGACCGATGCGACGGACCGGCTCTCCGGGCCGCACGGCGTCGATCCCCAGGTAGAGGCATTCCCGGGTGACCTCGACGAGCTTGCGGGAGACGGGGTCGACCTCGCCGACGAGGAAGGTCTCGCTGAGATCGCCGTGCACCCCGTGGATGAAGAGGGTGACGTCGCAGTTGACTATGTCGCCCTCCCTCAGGGGTCGACTGTCGGGGATGCCGTGGCAGATGACCTCGTTGACCGAGGTGCAGAGGGACTTGGGGTACCCGTGGTAGTTGAGGGGACTGGGATAGCCGCCCTCCTCGATGCTGGTTACGTGGGCGACCTCGTCGAGGTGGTCGGTGGTGACCCCGGGGGCTACCTCGGCCGCCACCGCCCGGAGCACCCGGCGGGCCGCCTGACCGGCGAGTCTCATCCTCTCGAGGGTCTCGGGGTCCTTGACCGGGTTCTCGGTCGGAGGGTTGGCGGGATAGCCACGAACCGCGTACTCGGGGGCCTCGATCTCGGGGGGGACCCTGCGGGTCGGTCCGATCAGCCCGGGGGTCACGGGATTGGGGTTGGCTGGTGCCCGTCGCCCGGCCGGACGACGCCTCTTTTTTCTGGCCATCGGCCCCAAACTACCGGAGTCGGGGTGGTCTACCCCCCGGAGCCCGTCGTATCGGCGGGATCGGCGCCGGTGGGGCCAGCGGGATCGGCGGGATCGGCGCCGGTGGGGCCAGCGGGATCGGCGGCGGTGGATCCGTGGCGGATGGCCATGTCCACCACCGTGACCCCGGGGGCCAGGTCGGGAAGGTCTCCGTGATCGGCGGCGTCGCCGAACTCCAGCACCTCCCCCTCCGAGGTGACCACCCAGTAACCCCGACCGGTGTCGGTGACCCTCATGGCCACCGAGGGGGCCAGATCGCAGCGACCCAACCCCGGGGCCGAGCCGTAGAACGGAACCCCGTAGGCGAACACCCCGCCGTCCCCGGCGTAGAGCCAGTACCCCTCACCCGAGGGATCCACGGCCAGGTCGATTATGGGGGCGTCGAGCTTCATGTTTCCGGTGGATCCGCGGAATCGGGCCGTGCCGAAGGTGAACACCCCTCCGTCGGCCCCCACCAACCAGTAACCCTCGCCGTCGGTGGTGGAGGTGATCGATATCACCGGGGCGTTCAGCCGGCGGTAACCCATCGACCCCAGGAACGGGGCCCCGAAGGCGAACACCCCTCCGTCGGCCCCCACCAGCCAGTAGCCCCGGTCGTCGGGGGTGGGCACCAAACGGCGGATCTCACCGTTCAGCTCGGTGCCGGACATGTCGCCCCGGGACACCGCGTCGCCGAAGGCGTGCACCACTCCGTCCACGTCGACGATCCAGTAGCCCTCGCCGCTGGCGGTGGCGGTGAACGAGGCCGGGGCGGTGTCCACCCCGATGGTCGTCAGGTCGCCCAGTTCGGGGGCGTCGTAGGCGTGCACCCGGCCAGTGGAGTCGAGCAGCCAGTACCCCCGGGCCGAGGCGGGGGAGGGCTCACCCTCGGGCGCGGTGCGGGCCCGGCACAGCTTCGGGGAGTCCTGGCCCGGGGTGTCGGAGGCCGGGTCCGACCCGGTGGGGTCGGGGGCGGTGTCGGCCGGTGTCCGGGGATTGGCCCTGGCCGCGTCCACCGAGGGTGTGGGGTTGATCCAGATTCCGTCGGGACGGCGGATCTCGAAGTGGAGGTGGGAGCCGGAGTTCTCGGCGTTGCCGCTGTCGCCCACGTAGGAGATGAGCTGACCCTCGGTCACGCAGTCCCCCTCCTGGAGTCCGTTGGCGAAGGCCCATTCGTAGGGATTGGCCCCGTCATCGGTACCGGGGGTGTCGTTGTTCATGTGGATGTAGCGGTACTCCCACCCCTCGGTGTCGGTCAGGGTGAGCATGTTCCCCCCACCCGGCCCCCCGTAGTCGAGGTAGGTCACGCAACCGGTGCGGACGGCCACTATCGGGGTCAGCTTGTCGGCCATCATGTCCACCCCGAGATGGCGGCGGGAGCCCCGCGGGTACAGCCAGGTGTCCACGTAGTAGGTGTCGCCCTGCACGGGGAAGGTGATGGGCCGGACCTCGGTGCCGTCCTCGTCCACGTGGTCCCAACCGCTGGGGGCGGCCCCGGCGGCGGGGGCCAGACCGGCGGCCAGCAGGAGAACGGCGGCCAGCAGGGTCAGGACCCGACGGGCCCCGGGGGGGCGGCGGGAGGGTTCGGTCGAGTGGCGCGCCGAACGGCGGAAGAAATGTTCCATACCCATGTGTCATCGAACCGTAACACATGGTTCTTTAGGGAAATCAAGAGGGGTCCGGGCGATTCCCGGACCCCTCTGGTCAAAAGCCCAGGTCAGCCAGCATTTTCCTGGAAGATGCGAGCCATCTCCGCGAACTCGTCGGCTGGGCCGGAGGGGACCGTGTAGCCCTCTTCGTTACGAATTGTGTCCCAATTGTCACGAATCTGCTCGATGTCGTGACCCCGCTGGAACCAGCCCGGGGTCATACCGGTGAAGAAGCGGGCCACCCGGCCCCCACCCACGGTGTACACCTCCCCGGTGACCGGGCAGTCCTCGTGGGCCAGCCAGCCCACCACCGGGGACACGCTCTCGGGTTCGAGGAACTCGGCCAGGGGTCCGAGCAGCTCCTCGGTCATCCGGGTCCGGGCCACCGGGGCGATGGCGTTGGCCTTGATGTTGTACTTGGCCCCCTCGGCGGCCAGTACCCGGGTTAGGCCCACGAGGCCGGCCTTGGCGGCGGCGTAGTTGGCCTGACCGAAGTTGCCCAGGATGCCCGAACTGGAGGAGGTGTTCACCACCCGGCCGTAGCCCTGCTCGCGCATGTGGGTCCAGGCCGGACGGGTCACGTTGAACGCCCCCTTGAGGTGGACGTCGATCACCGGGGTGACCAGGTCGTCGGTCATCTTGGCGAAGGTCTTGTCCCGCAGGATCCCGGCGTTGTTGACCACGATGTCGACCCGCCCGAAGTTCTCCAGGGCGGTGTCCACGATGGCCTGGCCCCCCTCGGGGGTGGCCACGGAGTTGTGGTCGGCCACGGCGATACCCCCGGCGGCCTCGATCTCGTCCACCACCTTCTGGGCCGCGCTGGCGTCGGCGCCGGTTCCGTCCACATTGCCGCCCAGGTCGTTGACCACCACCCGGGCACCCCGGCGGGCGAACATCAGGGCGTGGCTGCGGCCCAGGCCGCCTCCGGCTCCGGTGATGATGGCCACCTTGTTGTCGTAGCCGAGATCAGCCATTGATTCTCCTTGTCTTCCTGTCTGTCTTCCGTGTGTGGGTCCGTGCCGATGGTGACGGTGGTCCGGGGGTGCGATCCCCGTGGTCCCCGGGTCCGCGGCCCGGGGATCTGGTGATCAGGAATCGATCCCCAGGGCCTCGCAGGCGAAGGTGGTGAGCCTCTTGTAGTCGACCTTGCCGTTGGCGGCCCGCCCGATGCTGGGAATGGAGACCACCCTCTTGGGCGCCTTGTAGCTTGCCAGGTGTTCCTTGACGGTCGAAATCAGCTCCTCGGCGTGGAGGTCGTACCCCTCCCGGAGCTCCACCACACCGGTCACGGCCTGGCCGAAGCGGTCGTCGGGCACCCCCACCACCACCGCGTCGTGGACCGAGGGGTGGCGCTTGAGGGCCTCCTCGACCTCCTCGGGGTAGACCTTCTCCCCGGCGGTGTTGATGCACACCGAGCCCCGGCCCAGCAGGGTCAGGCTGCCGTCGGCCTCCACCCGGGCGTAGTCCCCGGGGGTGGAGAACCTCTCACCGTTGATCTCGATGAACGTCCGGGCCGTCTTCTCGGGGTCCTTGTAGTAGCCCGAGGGGAGTATTCCCCGCACCGCGACCCGGCCGGTCCTCCCCGAACCGGGTTCGATGAGGTTCCCCTCGTCGTCTATGACCACGGCCCTCTCGCCCAGCTCGAACTTGGCGGTCCCGGCGGTCCCGGCGGCGCTGGACACCGATTGGCCCATTCCCAGGGCCTCCGAGGAGGAGAAGGCGTCCACCAGGATCATCCCCGGGTGGTGGGCCAGGAGTCCGGCCTTGGTCTCGGCGCTCCACATGACCCCCGAGCTGATCATGGCCACCAGGCTGGACAGGTCCCAGCGGTTGGGTTCGGCCTCGAGGGCGGCCAGGATCGGCTTGGCGAAGGCGTCGCCCACGATGGCGATCCTCTGCACCCTCTCCCTCTCGATGGTGTCCAGTAGTTCGGTGGCCTCGAAGTGCCGGCCCTCCAGGGTCACCAGGGTCCCACCCAGGTGCATGATTGTGTGGCTGGTGAAGGCCCCGGTCCCGTGCATCAGGGGGCAGCAGGGCACCCCCACCACGTCGGCGGACTCGACGGCCTTGGCCCTGACGTAGTCCGGATCGGGTGCCTCGGGGAACTCGGGGTCGGTGGCCCGGTGGAGCTTGGTCAGCTCGCCCTGCTCCCACATGACGCCCTTGGGCATACCGGTGGTGCCCCCGGTGTAGAGCATGTAGATGTGCTCACCGGAGCGGCCCCACGGCCCGATCGCCCGTCCGGGGTGGGAGGTGGCGGCCTCCTCGTAGGCCACGGCCCACTCGGGCCTGGGTCCACTGTGGTCGTCGACCCAGATCCAGGTGCGGATCCGGGGCAGGCGGTCCCTGATCTCCTCGATGGTGGGGGTGAAGGTGCCGTGGAAGATCACGGCCACGGCGTCGGCGTTGTCCCACAGGTAGAGCAACTCGTCGGTCGTGTAGCGGTAGTTGGTGTTCACGGGCACCAGACCGGCCTTGAAGATGGCGAACTGGGACTCCATGAACTCCGGGCAGTTGTACAGGTACTGGGCCACCTTGTCCTGTTCGGAGACCCCTGCGTCGAGCAGGGTGGCGGCGATGCCGTTGGCCCTGCGGTCCATCTCCCCCCAGGTGATGCGGCGGTCCCCCTGCACCTGGGCGTCGCGCTCGGGCACGGCGGTGGCCACCGCCTCCCAGATGTCGGCGAAGTTCCAGCCCCTCGAGGCGGCCACCGGCTCTGATTCCCCTGTCATTGGCACCCCTGATCTCGGTCGGACCGACATACCGCCGGGTCCTGGGTCGACGGCGGGGAGCATACCGACGCCGGTCCCTCCGCTGCGATTCCCGTCGCGGCCGGGGGTAACGGCCGAGGCGGAGGCGGGGAACGGCCCGACGGCACGATGTCCGACCATTCCCGACACCGGGGGTGGGTGCCGATAGCCGACCACGGGGGGATAGCGTCGACCTCGATGAGCCCGAGACGATTCCGTGGCCGAGTCCTGCTGGCGCCGTTGCTGGCCACCGTGGTGGTCCTGGCGGCGGCCTGCGGCGATTCCCCGGGCGGAACCCCCTCCGCCGGAACCACCGCCCTCACCCCAACCACGGACTCCCCGGCGGCGACGATCACCGACGGGACCGGGGCCCCCGCACCCCGGGAGGGAGATACCGAGATGCTGTTCCCCGACGTGCTCGAGGTGGTCGTGATCCCCGAGGGGGGCGGCCGGTACCGCTTCGACGTGACCCTCTCGAGCCCCT
>JALSTE010000658.1 GCA_026983855.1 Acidimicrobiia bacterium | reverse complement strand
CTTCAACGCCGCCCGTTCCCACCTTCTGCAGATGTACCAGAGGGAGGCGGGCTTCTTCTCCGAACTGGCCCCCCACATGAGGGTGCGGGTTCCCCGGTGCTGGCACGCCGACTGTTCCCAGGAGACCCCCGACTACGTGATCGTCATGGAGGACCTCGCCGGGTACAGGGTGGTCTCCCAGGTGGAGGGCTGCGGCCTCGAGGACGCCAGGGCGGTCATCGATCAGGTGGCCCTGTACCACGCCGACTGGTGGGAACGGCACGAGGACATGGACGCCCTGACCTGTCAGATCCCCATTTACCATGAGCTCTACCTCCAGGTCCTGCCCGGGATGTTCAACGAGGGATGGGAGGCGGCCCAGAGGTACCTGGAGATACCCGAGGCGGTGCGGGAGGTGGCTCCCCGATACGCCGAGAACATCCCCCGCATGCTGGACGTACTGGCCCGCAACCCCCGCACCCTGCTCCACGGGGACATCCGCATCGACAACATGATGTTCGGCCCCGACGGGATCCCCTATGTACTGGACTTCCAGTTGACCGGCGCCGGCAACGCCTCCTACGACATCGGATACTTCCTCTCCCAGAGCCTCACCAGTGAGAACCGGGCCGCCTGGGAGCGGGAACTCTTCGAACACTACGTGAACGCCCTGCAGGCGGCCGGGGTGTCCGGGGTGGAGGGTGAGGCACTGTGGGAGACCTACGAGATGGCGTGTCTGTACTGCCTGATATACCCGATGGCGGGAGCCGCCACCCTGGGCGACACCGACGAGCGGACCTTCGCCCTCTACCAGGAGATGATGAACCGCAGCGGTGCGGCCATCGCCGACCTGGACCTGGGACGGCTGATCCCGTGAACGGCCCGGCCCGGCCACGGATCATCCTGGACTGCGACCCGGGTCACGACGACGCCATGGCGATCCTGATGGCCGCTCGGCACGCCGACCTGGTGGGCATCACCACCGTGGCCGGCAACGCTCCGCTGGACGCCACCACCCGCAACGCGCTCCTGGTGACCCAGATCGCGGGAATCGACGTTCCGGTTCACGCCGGGGCCTCCCGGCCGTTGATGGTCGAGCCCCACCCGGCCTCCCACATCCACGGGCGTTCCGGTCTGGCCGGGCCGGAACTGCCGGAGCTGAGGCGTGAACCGGCCGGACACGACGCGGTGGGCTGGATCATCGACTCGGTGCGGGCCACGGAGGGGACGTGGTTGGTTCCCATCGGGCCCCTCACCAACATCGCCATGGCCTTCCGACAGGCCCCCGACATCATCGATCGGGTGGCGGGGGTGTCGATCATGGGCGGGAGCGCCGGACCCGGCAACGTCACACCCACGGCGGAGTTCAACATCTGGCACGATCCCGAGGCGGCGGCGATCGTGTTCGACTCCGGCGTGGACGTGCTGCGCATGTGTGGGTTGAACCTCACCTGGCAGTACCAGATCGACGACGAGGTGGTGGCGACCCTCGACGCCATGGCCTCGGACACCGCCACCTTCGCCGCCGAATTGTTCCGGTTCTTCCTGGATGCCAATGAGGCCCGCAGTGGCCGGCGGCAGGCTCCTCTGCATGATCCCTGCGCGGTGATGGCCGTGACCCACCCCGAGCTGTTCGTATCGGAGCGACGCCACGTGGTGGTGGAGACCCGGGGCGTGCACACAGTGGGTATGACGGTGGTTGACGAGCGGGGGTTCCTCGTCGGCGGGGAACCCAACACCGAGGTCATGTACTCCATCGACCGGGAACGG
>JALSTE010000657.1 GCA_026983855.1 Acidimicrobiia bacterium | reverse complement strand
GGGGGGGGGGGGAGGGGGGGCCCCCGCCACAACCACGTTGGACCTCACCGTGGGGGCCAGTTCCAGGGCCAGCTGGCGGCTCAGGGCCAGCAGTCCGGCCTTGCCCACGGCGTGGCCGGCGAACTCCGGCCAGGGCTCGAAGGCCGAGAGGTCCCCAATGCTCACGAACACCCCCCGGCCCCTCTCCAGCATTCCGGGGGCCACGGTGTTGGCGATGAAGAAGGGGCCGTTGATGAGGGTGTTCACCGTCCGGAACCAGATGGCGGTGTCATCGGTGGGGAAGTCCATCTTCTGGAAGTGGGAGGCGGAGTTCACCACGATGTCGATTCCCCCGAACTCCCGGTCGGCCTCGCCGATCATGGCCTTGACCTGGACCTCGTCGGCGATATTGGCCTGGACCGGCAGGGCCCCGACCCCCAGGGCCTCGATCTCCGCCGCCGTGGCCACCGCGGCGTCGGCGCTGGAGTGGTAGTTGATGACGACGTTGGCCCCGGCCTCGGCCAGGGCCAGGCTGATGCCCCGACCCACCCGGTGGGCCCCGCCGGTTACAAGTGCTGTCTTTCCTCGTGGATCCATGCCCCGGGTTTAGCAGTCCCGGGGGTGATCCGCTGAGTCGCTCGGCACTGGGACAGCGCCGACTCCCAGCGGTGATCGCACCCGGGTCAGTCGCGGTGGTAGAAGGACTCGCGTTCCCGGGAGGCGGGTACGACCGGAATGTCCTCCACCGACGGTTGGGCCATGAACTCCTTGCGGGCCACCGCCGCCTCCAGATGGGGGGCCAGCCGCTCGGCCTTGGCCGCTTCCCGCTGGGGTCGCTGGGCCGCGAACTCCGGGAGTACCTCGGCGGCGAAGAGTTCCAGGCTCTCGCAGATGTGCTCGTGGCGGTTCTTGCCCCCCTGCTGGAGGAATATGACCTGGTCCACCCCCGCCTCCTGGTAGTCCCGCACCATGGCCCGGTAGTCGTCGGGGGTGCCTATACCGGGGGCGGTGAGGGCGGGGAGGTCCCTATCGGAGAGGGCCTCGAACTCCTCCCACAGGGTGCTGTGACCGGGCACGGCGTCGTTGGCCACCAGGGCGTTGATGGCGTAGCGGAAGAAGCGGAAGCCCTCGATCCCCCGGCGCACGGCCTCCTCGCGGTCGCGGTGGAGTGAGAACCCGGCCACCATGGCGATGTTGGCGTTGACGGTGTGGCCCAGGGGGACGCACTCCTCCGAGGCGATGATCGAGTAGTAGGTGTCGGCCCAGGTACGGGCCTCCTCGGGATCCACGAAGCTGAAGGCCAGGGCCCCCAGCCCGTTGCGGGCCGCCACCTCGATGGTGGAGCGGTTGGTGCAGGCCAGCCACATGGGGGGATGGGGCTTCTGGAGGGGTTTGGGGATTACATTGCGACACGGCATGGAGAACGCCTCCCCGTCGTATCCGGGGTAGGGCGTCATGGCCATCATGTTGGCGATCTGCTCAGCGGTCTCCAGGGACAGGTCGCGTTTACGACGGGCCGGGATGCCGTACCCGTGCAACTCCAGGCGGGTGGCCCCCTCCCCGATGCCGAACTCCACCCGGCCCCCCGATATCAGGTCCAGCATGGCCACCGCCTCGGCCGTGCGGGAGGGATGGTTGTACTGGGGGATCACCTGGCGGATGCCGAAGCCGATGCGGATCCGCTCGGTGCGGGCGGCCAGGGCGGAGAGGAACACCTCGGAGGCCGAGCAGTGCGAGTACTCCTCCAGGAAGTGGTGCTCAACCGCCCAGG
>JALSTE010000656.1 GCA_026983855.1 Acidimicrobiia bacterium | reverse complement strand
AGGAGGATGGTCCGTGGAGTCACGAATTAGGTTGCACTGGTTTCTGCCCACCGGCGGGGACAGTCGTGACATTCTCCCCGACCCGGGTCGTCCCGGTGTGCGCAATCCCTCCCGCAGGTACCTGGCACAGGTGGCCATGGCCGCCGACGATCTGGGTTTTGAGGCCGTTCTGACCCCCTGTGGGACCGGATGTGAGGACGCCTGGATCACCACCGCCTCGCTGATAGCGGTCACCGAACGCCTGAAGTTCCTGGTCGCGTTCCGGCCCGGACTGCTCTCCCCGACCCTGGCCGCCCAGATGGCGTCCACCTACCAGCGGATGTCCGGTGGGCGGATGCTGGTGAACGTCGTCACCGGAGCCGAACCCCGGGAACTGCACCGTTTCGGTGACTACGCCGACAAACCGACCCGATATGAGCGGACCGGTGAGTTCCTGGCGGTCATGAGGGGGGCGTGGTCGGGGGAGCCCTTCGATTTCGAGGGCACCCACTACCGGGTGGAGGGGGCCATGACCCGCGAGGTGCCCGATCCGCGGCCCGAGATCTACTTCGGTGGCGCCTCCGATCCGGCCAAGGACGTGGCCGCATCCCAGGCCGACGTCTACCTGGTGTGGGGGGAACCACCGGAGGCGGCCCGGTCCCAGGCCGACGACGTCAGGGAGCGGGCCGCGGCCCGGGGTCGGGAGCTGCGCTACGGCATCCGCTTCCATGTGATCTCCCGCAACACGGCGGCCGAGGCGTGGGCGGCGGCCGACGCCCTGATGGCGGGAATCTCCGCCGAGGCCATCGCCGAGGCCCAGGCCGACTTCCGTTCCACCATGTCGGAGGGGCAGCGTCGTATGGCCGAGCTGCACGGTGGTGACGCCGGACGCCTGGTCATCCACCCCAACGTGTGGGCCGGTATCGGGTTGGTGCGGGGAGGGGCGGGAACGGCCCTGGTCGGAAGCCACGAGGAGGTGGCCGACCGGATACTCGAGTACCACCGTGCCGGTTTCGAGGAGTTCATACTCTCGGGCTATCCCCACCTGGAGGAGGCCCACTTCTTCGGTGAGGGGGTCATGCCGATCCTGCGGGAGAAGGGTCTGATCCCCGAACTGCCCCGAGCCAGCGGGCCGGTGTTCTCCTTCCGCTGACCTCTCCGGAGATGTCGCCGCGGGGTGCTGGCCGCTGGGCCCCCACTCACGCGAACATGGGGGCCCCCACCCCCGGAGACCGCAGTGACCCAGGCCACAATCCCCTCCGACAGCAGCCCCTCCGACAGCAGCCCCTCCAACAGCAGAGCAGCCGCTGACACCATCGCGGTCAGGCGGGCCGTGGCCGTCATCGTTGCCGTGAGCATGGCCGCCGTGGGCGGACTGCTTTGGATCCTGTACCTCAACACCGGCACGGAGGGGAATCCGTCCTCGATCGCACCGTGGATCAGCGCCGGTCTCAACACGGGAACGGCGGTCTTCCTGATCATCGGATATCGGGCGGTGAGGTCCGGACGGGTGGGGCTCCACCGGCGGGCCATGGGTGTGGCCCTGGCATTTTCCACCCTGTTCCTGCTCAATTACGTCGCCTATCACTACGTCAGCGGTGACACCCCCTATCCCGGCCAGGGTCCGGCCAAGGCCTTCTACCTGACCCTGCTGGGCTCGCACATCGCGATGTCGGTCGTGGCCCTGCCCCTGGTCCTGATCACCGTCTGGGCCGCCATCTCCTCGAGGTTGGACCTGCACCGCCGGATGGTCAGGTTCACCTTCCCCATCTGGCTCTAC
>JALSTE010000655.1 GCA_026983855.1 Acidimicrobiia bacterium | reverse complement strand
GACCACCACGGGGGCCATCACGAACACGTGCTTGTCGGCGTTCTTGGGGGAGATGTCCTCCTTCTGGAGGAACTTGATGGCCTCGGCGATGATCTGCAGGGTGCCGTGGGGGCCGGTCTCCATGGGGCCCAACCGGCTCTGCATGTACGACATCATCTTGAACAGGAACACGTAGACGAGGATCAACGAGGTCACGGGGACGACCCCCATGATCACCCCGAGCTTGATCGCGGTCTCCTGCCAGTAGACGAGCCCGAGCATCACCGGTCCGTTCCCTCGAATGTCGCTTTGATCGCACTCTCCTGGCGCTTCGCGGACCCGAACATCACCGGTCTATGTCCCCGAGGATGAAGTAGAGCGAACCCAGGATGGTGATCACGTCGGGGACGTAGACCCCCTTCATGATCCAGGGCACGATCGAGATGTTGTTGAAAGAGGGGGTCCGGATCTTCACCCGGAAGGGTCCGAGGTCCCCCTTGGAGACTATGTAATAGCCCATCTCCCCCAGTGGATTCTCCGTGGACACGTAGGCCTCACCCTCGGGCACCTTGATGATGCGGGGAACCTTGGCCATGATCGGTCCCGAGGGCAGGGAGTCGAGCAGGCGGTCGACGATCAGCGTGGCCTCCCGCGTCTCCTGGAGTCTCACCCAGTAGCGGGCGAAGGAGTCCCCGTCGGGATGGGTCCACACCTTCCACTCGACCTGGTCCCAGGCCAGACCGGGGTTACGGTCCCGGCGCAGATCCCAGTCCACCCCCGAGGCCCTCAGGTTCGCCCCGCTGAGCCCGTAGCCCAGGGCCACCTCCTCGGGAATCACGCCCACTCCCCGGCAGCGGGCCTCGAAGACCTCATTGCCCATCAGGAGGCCTTCCATCTCGTCGCAGAAGTCCCTCATCTTGGCCATGGCGTCGCGGGTCTCGGCGATCCAGCCCTTGGGGAGATCGTCCTTCAATCCCCCGATACGGTCGAAGTTCGGGTGGAAGCGACCGCCGGTGGCGGCCTCGATCTGGTTCAGCACCCGCTCCCGATCCCGGAAGGCGTAGAAAACCGGGGTGATGGCTCCGAGCTGCACCCCCATGTCGCCGAGAAACAGCGAGATGTTGGCGATGCGACTGAGCTCGAAGAGGATGGTCCGGATCCACTGGGCCCGGGGTGGCGCCTCGACCCCCATGAGCCGCTCGGCGGCCAGGATGAACGGGACCTCATTGGCGAAGGAGCCCACCCAGTCGATGCGGTTGATCAGGGTGGTGACCTGGGGATAGGTGCGAACCTCGGTGAGCTTCTCATATCCCCGGTGCATGTAACCGGGGATGGGTTCGGCCCGGACCACGACCTCACCGTCCAGCTCGGTGGCGATCCTCAGGGTCCCGTGGGTGGCGGGATGCTGGGGCCCGATGTTCAGGGTCATGTCGCCGGTGTGGAGTTCGACGTTGACCCGGGCGTCGGCCGCCTGGTGGGCGATGTAGCTCAACTGGCGGGGATCGGAGGTGGCGGTCATGAGCCCTCGCCCTGTTCGGATTCGAATGCGGCCATCACCTGGGCCTCCAGCTCGGCCTCGAGTTCGGGGGGGATCTCCTCGATGTCCACCACTCCGGGCCATGGTTTCACCTGGCGGGCCAGCAGGGGGAAGTCCTTGCGCAATGGACGGCCCTGGAACCCTGAGGGCAGATAGAGGTTGCGCAGACCCGGGTGACCGTCGAAGTGGGCCCCGAACATCTCCCACGCCTCCCTCTCGTGCCAGTCCGCGCCAGGGAAGACATCGGACCAGGTACCGATACGGGGGTCGGTATCGGCCAGATCGGCCTTGAGCGTCATCCCCACGTGACGGGTGGGTGACTCGACCCGGGCGAAGACCTGCAGGCGGGTGGAACCCCCGGCGTGTCCGTGGTCGAGCACCGCGGCGTCCTCCACGGGGGTCTCGTCCGTCTGTTCCGTCTCGTCCAACTCGGTGTTTTCCGAGCGTCCCTCGGGGGCTTCCATCCAGTCGATGACCGACAGGAAGGAGAAGTAGTTCAGGCCCATGGACTTCACGGCCCGAGCCGCATCCTGCCAACGATCGGGGGCAATCCGAACCCAGACGTCGGTCCCGGGCTCGATGTGGCTCTCGACCAAACCATCCCCCAGGATGGTGGTCAGTTCGGCCACGAGGCCCTCACGAATCTCATCGGGAGCGACGACTGGGGTCTCCTCGTCGCCGGCGGACTCGGCGGCCACTACCGCTGCCGCCTCTGCTGGTGATGGTTCGGTGTAGATGTCATGTCGGTGTCTTGCCGGTCCGGGGGGTCAGTCCCCCACCGTGATGGGGTCGCCCTTCCACTTCTCGACGATGTCCTCGTTCTGGATGCGGTCCTGGAGCAGAACTATGCCCTCCAACAGGGCCTCGGGCCGGGGGGGGCAGCCGGGGACGTAAACGTCCACGGGAATGATCTGGTCGATGCCCTTGGTTACGGAGTACGAGTCCCAGTAGGGACCCCCGCAATTGGCACACGAACCCATGGAGATCACGTACTTAGGCTCGGGCATCTGCTCATAGAGCCTCTTTATGACCGGCGCCATCTTGTCGGTCACGGTTCCCGAGATCACGACCAGGTCCGCTTGGCGGGGGCTGGCCGGAAAGGGGATGACACCCAAGCGCATGACGTCGTATCGGGGTGACCCGAAGGCCGCACCCATCTCGATGGCGCAGCAGGCCAGACCCCACTGGTAGACCCACAGGGAACGGGCCCGACCGAAGTTGAGCAGCCAACTCAGGGGCTTGGGCACCAGACCCTTGTCGATGAGACCCATCAGCGGACCCTCCCGATCTCCGAGCCGGTGTCGACGGAATGAACGGAATGGACGGGGTGCACGGGAAAGGTGGTCAGCTCCACCTCAGGACCCCCTTGCGCCAGGCGTAGGCCAGACCCAGGGCCAGGATCCCGATGAAGACGACCATCTCGACCAGGCCGAACACGCCGTAGGTCTCGAGTCTGACCGCCCAGGGGAAGAGGAACACGGCCTCCACGTCGAACAGTACGAACAGCACCGCGAAGATGTAATAGCGAACCTGGGACTGAACCCACTCCCCGCCGACCGGATCCACGCCGGACTCATAGGCGATGAGCTTCTCCCGGTTGGGATGGCGGGGGCGCAGTACGCGGGCGATTCCGAGCATCATCCCGGCCATGAAAATGGCCGCGCCCGAGAAGATCGCGATCGTCAGGTAGCTGCGGAGGAGATCGGACACGGTGAGCGAGGCTAGTTAAGGCGTGCACGGGTCGCCAAACCCCTCGCGGGCCTCGCGGGCGGGGTGGGCGACCCCTCCACCGTACCCAACATCGCGAGGGGGTCGTGCCACCATCGGAACCCAACATCGCGAGAGGGTCGCACCACCATCGGAACCCGACCCGAACTCACGCTCCACCGGCCCACCCCGGCCCCCCGATTCACTCACCAACCGTCTCCGCGACCGGCACCGTGTCCGCACCGGAGGGACCCAGCACGATTCCCGCCAGGGCCAGGACCACCACCCCGATCCCCACGGCCTGGAGTACCGAGACCTGCTCGTCCAGGAACACCCAGGCCAGCAGTGAGGCGGTGACCGGCAGGGCGAGGGTGAACGTGGAACCCAGCCACAGCGGAATCCGACCGAAGCTCCAGTTCATGAGCGAGTGTCCGATGAATCCCGGACCCACCGCCAACAGGATCAGCCCGATCCACGAGGCGAGCGAGGGAGGCCCCAGGTCCTGGCCCGACACCAGGGTGATGGGCACGTTCACCAGGGCGGCTATCAGCGCGGTGGCCGCCGTGTACTCAGTGGCCTCTATCAGCGAGCGGCTCTGCTTGGAGAACACGAAGTAGGCGGTGAAGAAGACCAGGGCCCCGATGGCGGCCAGATCACCCAGCGGACTCCACTGCGGCGCCCCCGCCGATCCCAGGACGACCAGTACCACTCCCCCGATGGCGACCGCGGCCAGTCCCACCTCCGTCACCCGGGGCCGCTCTCCGAACAGCCGGTATCCGATGACCAGGGCCAGCACCGGCTGCATAGCCCCGATCACGGTGGCGTTGGCCACCGTCGTGAGTTTCACGGCCGAGAAGAACAGGGCCAGATCGACTCCCAGGGCCAGACCTCCCCACAGGGAGACCCTCAGGGTGTGCCGGGTCAGAGGTCGTCCCCGCCACCGACTCCACGCCAGCACCACCGCCACGTAGATCCACATCCGGTAGCTGACGACCACCAGACCACCCATGTCGATTCCCTTGGCCAGGACGCCGGAACCGGCCCAGGCCACCATCGCCAGGCCCGCGGCGGCCACACCGCGAGGGTCGTGACGCTGGTGATCGCTGGGGCCCAAGGGATCTCGATCCGTGGTTGATGCTCAGGAGCCGCTCCCGCTGACCGGGTCCGGTACCGGTACCGAGTCCCGAGCGTGTGGGACGGGCCGGGCTCAGCCTATGAGCACCGGTACGGCGTCCCGGGCGAACTCGATGAGGAACTGGGGTACGAAGCCCACCACGAGGGTGAAGGCCATGGCCCCCAGGATGGCGAGCCCCGAGGCCAGGGGGACCACCGGAGCCACCACGGAGCCGGCCTCGGTCCCGATGGTGGAGTCACCGTCGTCGGGCCGCCGCCAGACGGCGAAAATGACCCTGAGGTATATGTACGCCCCGGCCGCCGACACCAGCATGGCGGCGATGGCCAACCACCAGGTTCTCTCGTCCACGGCGGCCTTGATCACCAGGAACTTGGCGATGAACCCCGACGTCAGTGGGACCCCCGCCTGACCCAGCAGGAAGACGGTGAGGGCGAATCCGATCAGGGGCCGCCGATCCGCCAGCCCCTCGAAGCGGTCCAGGGGCTGACCGTCCCGCCACTGCACCAGGCTGATCACGGCGAATGTACCCAGAACCATCAGGGTGTAGGAGAACAGATAGAACAGCGCCGCCGCGGTGCCCTCCGACGTTCCGGCCTGGACCCCCACGAGTATGTAGCCGGCGTGGGCGATGGACGAGAACGCGATCATCCGCTTGAGGTCGGTCTGGATTATGGCCATCACCACACCCACCACCAGGGTGATCACGGCCAGGACCCCGAGTACCGGCGACCAGTCGGCCTTCGACTGACCGAAGGCCACGAAGAAGATCCTCAGCATGGCGGCGAATCCGGCCGCCTTGGCCGCCGAGGCCATGAAACCGCTCACCGGGGCGGGGGAGCCCTGGTACACGTCGGGAGCCCAGAAGTGGAATGGAACCGCCGCCACCTTGAAGGCCAGGCCCACCAGGAGCAGGGCGAAGCCCAGCATGAGCATCCAGGGTTGGTCGACGATGGCGGTGTCGAGCCGGTTCAGGTAATCGCGGGCGTGGGCCAGCCCGGTGGAACCAGTGGCTCCGTAGACCATGGCGATGCCGTAGAGGAAGAAGGCCGATGAGAAGGCACCGAGGATGAAGTACTTCATCGCCGCCTCCTGGGCCTCCTCCCGCCGGAACTGCATGGCCGCCATCACGTAGAGCCCGATGGACAGGGACTCCAGTCCCAGGAACAGCACGATGAGGTCGGCGGCGGAGGCCATGACTATCGCCCCGGTGGCGGCCAGCAGCAGCAGGGCGTGGAACTCCGGTGGGTCCATGTGCTCACGTTCGAGGTACGCGTCGGCCACCAGCACGGTCATGACCACCGCCACCGCCACCAGCAGGATGAACAACACCGAGAACCCATCGACGCTGAGAGCCCCCGAGACGATGGCCCGGGGACCTCCATCCCGGATGTCGTACCAGAGGTAGAAGCCGCTGACGAACACCCCCGCCCCGGCCACCAGGGCCACCACGCCCGAGAACCACACCGGGCAGCGTTCGGCCAGCAGGGAACTGACCACCAGGATCAGCAGCGCCGCCCCCAGCAGGATGATCTGGGGGGACAGGGCCCACCAGTCGATGGAGGGGGCCGTGAACACCTGGCCCAGGACGGGGCTCATCCCTCACCTCCGGTCTCGGATCCGCTGTCACCGGTGTCGGTCCGGGTCGGGACCACCACCGGCTCCTCGGGACGGCGGTAGTTGCTGTTGGCCTCGATGTGGGTGATCAGGGAGTCGACGGCCGGTTCCACCCGATCGAGCAGGGGCGCCGGGTACACACCGATGAACACGATGGCGGCGACGAAGGGGGCCAGCACCAGCTTCTCCCGGGTCAGCAGGTCCCGGGTCTCGGCGTTGGCCTCGTCGGGTTCGCCGTGGAAGACCCTCTGGTAGGCCCACAGCAGGTACAGGGCGGCCAGGATGACACCGGCGGCGGCCACCACGGTCCACCAACGACGGGTGGCGAAGGAGCCAATGAGGATCAGGAACTCGCCCACGAAACCGTTCAGACCGGGGAGACCGACCGAGGAGAGCATCACCACGGTGAAGAATCCCGCCATGACCGGAGCGGCCTTCTGCAGGCCCTTCAGCTCGGAGATCCGCCGGGTGTGGCGTCTCTCGTAGATGAAGCCCACCAGGATGAACAACGCTCCGGTGGACACACCGTGGTTGACCATCTGGAGGACCCCACCCTCCAGACCGGTGACGGTGAAGGCGAAGATACCGAGGACCACGAACCCCATGTGGGCTACCGACGAATAGGCGACGAGCCGCTTCAGATCGGTCTGCATGGTTGCCACCAGGGCCCCGTAGATGATGCCGATCACGGCCAGGGTCACCAGCACCGGGGCGAAGTGGACCGAGGCCTCGGGGAACAGATAGAGGCCGAACCGGAGCAGACCGTAGGTGCCGAGCTTCAGCATCACCGCCGCCAGGATCACCGAACCACCGGTGGGGGCCTGGGTGTGGGCGTCGGGCAGCCAGGTGTGCACCGGGACCAGGGGGATCTTGATGGCGAAGGCCAGGGCGAAGGCGGCGAAGGCCCACCTGGCGGTGTTCGTGGCCAGGGACTGCCGTTCGGCCAGGGTGTTCAGGTCGAAGGTGATCCCACCGTCGGAGGCGCTCAGGGACACCACCGCGATGATCGCCACCAGCATCAGGGCGCTACCCGCCATGGTGTAGATGAAGAACTTGTTGGCGGCGTAGCGACGTCGGTCGTAGCCCCAACCCGCTATCAACATGTACATGGGGACCAGAACCACCTCGAAGAAGACGAAGAAGAGGAACAGGTCGAGGGCCAGGAAGGCACCGAAGGAAGCGGACTGCAGAACCAGCATCCACGCCGTGTAGGGCCGGGGCTCACCGTGGGGGTCCAACCCGGCCAGCACGATGGGGAAGATCAGGCCGGTGAGCACCACCAGAAACAGTGAGATGCCGTCGACCCCCACGTGCCACGAGATCCCCAGGTCGGCTATCCACGATCGGGTCGACTCGAACTGGAAACCGGGGTCGGAGCCGTCGAACACCACCAGCAGGTAGACGCTGAGGGCCCCGGCGGCCGAGGCGAAGACCGTACCCACGGGACGGGCCAGTTCCTCACGGCCCCGGGGCAGGAACGCCACGACCAGGGCCCCCACGGCGGGAACGAGGATCAACCAGTTGAGAATGGGGAAACCGGCGCCGCCGGAGGAGGCCAGCAGGCTCATGCCACCGCTCCGATCAGGAACCAGGTGGCCAGACCCAGGGCCCCCACGGCCAGGCCGATGGCGTACTGGCGAACCAGACCACTCTGGGCCGGCCGGAGGAGGAACCCGAGCCGTCGGGTCCCCTCGGCGACCCCGTTCACCGCTCCGTCGACGACCACCCGATCGGTGTCGGCCGCCAGTTGGGCGGTGGCCCGACCCGGTCCCCCGAAGAAACGGGCGTAGGCGGTGTCGACCTCGAAGGCGTCCTCCAGGAGGCGGGGCTCGAGTCTCCTCCCGTCGATGCGACGCCACAGCCACACATAGGCCGCGAACCAGATCCCGATCAGGGCTCCGGTGGTGGCGATGCCCGCCAACAGGAGCTTCGTTCCGGTCGAGGCCGTGATGTGATGCATGGTCCCGATGAAGACCGGCTCGAGGAACCTCTCGAGGAACAGCCAATCGCCCACGACGGGGAGGTTCAGCAGTCCGCCCAGGGCGGCACCGACGGCCAGTACGACCAGGGGAACCCACATGGTCCAGGGTGACTCGTGGGGATGCACCTCACTGTGGGCCTCGGCGGCGACGACCTCGGGCGGACCCTCGAACTCCGCCAGGTCCACCCCGGCGTCGGCCACCGGAACGGGTCGGGGATCGTTCCAGTGGGCCTCGCCGTAGAACACCATGAACACCTGGCGACTCATGTAGTAGGCGGTGAGCAGGGCCGTGAACAGCCCGACGGCCCACAGGATCCTGCCCAGCCCCCCGCCGCCGTCCATC
>JALSTE010000654.1 GCA_026983855.1 Acidimicrobiia bacterium | reverse complement strand
GCGGCGTCGGCGGGGGCGGAGGGCACTGGAACTACTGGAGGTACTGGACCGTCAGCAGAACGTCGGTGTTCGAATCCTCGAGGACGAGGTTCCCGAGGTGGAGGCGGTGGACGCCAAGCTGGTCACGCTCGGCCGTCGGCTCGGGGTGCGTCTGCTGACGGCCGATCAGCCCTTGGCGAAGGTGGCCGCGCTCCAGGGGGTCGACTGCGTGAATCTTCGTCGCCTGGCCGAGGGTCTCCGGCCCCTGGTCGTCCCCGGAGACGTGATCCGTCTGGAGATAGTGAGGGCGGGCAGCGATCCCGGTCAGGGTGTCGGCTTCCTCGATGACGGGTCCATGGTGGTGGTCGGGGGGGCCGAGCCCCTGGTGGGGGAGGAGGTCCCGGTGCGCCTGGGGAAGGAGGTCAGCACCTCCCGGGGAAGGATGCTGTTCGCCACCCTCAGCGCCGCTGAGGGGGCCGCGACCGGCCCGGTGGTCGCCGGCGGTTGAGCATTCGGTCCCGGGCCGCGGCCCACCCGATGGGGGGACAGTGGCGGGCGGTCCGGGTGGGGTGGTAGTCCATGACCGTGAGCAACCACGACCCCGGACCCTCGACCCCCGAGACCGGTGGCCGGGGATCGCGGGGAACATGGTGCATTCTCGTCGCCGCCGGTCGTGGCACCCGGTTCGGGGGGGCCAAGCAGTATGAGACCATCGCCGGTCGACGGGTCGTGGATCACGCCCTCGACGTGTGCCGGAGGATGACCGACGGAGTGGTGGTGGTGGTGGCACCGGGTGATCGGGACCGGGTCCGGGCCGAGATCGTGGTCGAGGGCGGAAGATCCCGGAGTGAGTCGGTGAAGGCCGGCCTGAGGGCGATTCCCCCGGACGTGAGGTGGGTGCTCGTTCACGACGCGGCCCGTCCGGCGGCCGATGAGGAGCTCTTCGCCCGGGTAATGGGAGCCCTGCGGGACGGAGCGGTGGCGGTGGTTCCGGGTGTGGGGATCGCCGACACCGTCAAGAGGGTCGGCCCGGCGGGGAGTGGGGCCGAAGGAGGGTGGCTGGTCGAGGAGACCCTCGAACGGGATCGTCTCATGGCCATTCAGACCCCCCAGGGATTCGACGCCGAGGTCCTGCGCAGGGTGCACCACGGCGAGGGGGAGGGAACCGATGACGCCGCCCTGGTGGAGAGGCTCGGTCTGCCGGTGGTCGTGGTCAGGGGAGACCGTGGGAACTTCAAGATCACCACCCGGGAGGACCTCGAGGCCATGAGGGCGCGGTGGAACCCGCACCCCCGTTGAGGCGGGGTCGGTGGGGGGCGCCCCGGCGGTGACGGTGCCGGTGAGGTGTCCGGTGGTCCCCCGGTAGGATTCGCGGTCTGGCGTCGGCCAGGATGCGGGGCACGACCCGGGAGCGAACCATGGAACAGCGAATCGGACAGGGGTTCGACCTCCACCGCTTCTCCGATGACCCGGAGAGGATCCTGGTGCTGGCCGGGGTCGAGTTCCCCGGTGAGCGGGGCCTGGTCGGGCACAGTGACGCCGATGTCGTGACCCATGCCGTCATCGACGCCCTGCTCGGAGCGGCGGGCCTGGGCGACATCGGGGAGAGATTCCCCGACAGCGATCCCGAACTGGCGGGCGTCGACAGCATCGCCCTGTTGAGGAACACCCGGTCCGCACTCGACCGGGAGGGGTGGGCCGTGGTCAATGTCGACTGCACGGTCGTTCTCGACCGGCCCCGGATCCTGCCCCGGAGAACCGAGATGCGGGCCCGTCTCGAGGGGG
>JALSTE010000653.1 GCA_026983855.1 Acidimicrobiia bacterium | reverse complement strand
TGCCGGAGAAACCGACCCGGCGCAGGGCCCTCACGTGGGGCCTCTCGTGAGGGGGCAGTACCCCCTGGACCAGTCCCATCCGCCGCAGGGCCCACATCTTGTCCAGTCCCTGGAGGGCGGCCCGCCGGGGGTGGCTCACCTGGCGGGCGTGTTCGGCGGAGGCGACGTTGCCCGAAGCCAGACCGCCATAGTGGTGGGTGGGACCGACCAGGCCGTCGAAGTTGGCCTCGACGTGGGTTCCCCCGGGGCTCACGGGGCCGGTTCGTCGGGGAGCGAGGGGCCGAAGACGTCGGCATCCAGGCCGGTGGGGACCGGGGGAGGGCTCAGGGTGGCGGCCTCGATGGAGGCCACGGGGTGGGCGCAGTAATCGGCGGCGTAGAAGGCGCTGGGCCGGTGGTTGCCGCTCACCCCGATCCCCCCGAAGGGGGCCCGGGAGCTGGCCCCGGTGAGGGGGCGGTTCAGGTTGACCACCCCGGCCCTCACCCCCGACAGGAAGGTCTCCCAGTCGGTGGGGTCGTCGGTGAGGATCCCCGCCGACAGCCCGAAGCGGGTGCGGTTGGCGATCTCGATGGCGTGGCCCAGGGAGCGGTGCCTGACCACCTGCAGCAGGGGCCCGAAGTACTCCTCGTCGGGAGGGTCGGTCACCCCGGACACGTCGAGGAGCCCCGGGCGGACGAAGGCCGGGCCCCGCTCCAGGCGGGTCAGGGGAACGATGGCCTCCGCCCCCAGGGAGATCAGGTGCTCCTGGGCGGCCAGCAGACCCTCGGCCGCGGCCGGTGAGATCAGGGGACCCATGAACACCTCGTCGGTGGGGTCGCCCACGGTGATCCTCGATATCGCCACCGCCAGGCGCCCCACGAACTCGTCCCCCCAGGGTCCCTCGGGAACCACCAGGCGACGGGCGCAGGTGCAGCGCTGGCCGGCGGAGAGGTAGGCGGACAGCACGGTGTGGGCCACGGCGGCGGTCACGTCGGCCACCGCCATGACCACCAGGGCGTTGTTGCCGCCCATCTCCAGGGCCAGCAGCTTCTCGGGATGGCCGCCGAACTGGCGGTGGAGCAGGGCCCCGGTGCGGGCCGAGCCGGTGAACAGCAGACCGTCGATGTCGGCGGCGGCCAGGGCCCTGCCGGTGTCGGTGGCGCCCTGGACCAGGTTCAGCACCCCCGGCGGCAACCCCGCCTCCCGCCAGTGCGACTCCATGGCCTCGGCCACCGCCGGGGCCTGCTCGCTGGGCTTGAGGACCACGGTGTTGCCGGCGATGAGGGCGGGCACGATGTGGCCGTTGGGCAGATGGGCCGGGAAGTTGTAGGGGCCGAACACGGCCATCACCCCATGGGGCCGGTGACGGGTCACCGAGGTCATCCCCCCCAGATCCACCACCCGGGTCCCGGTTCGGACCTCGTGGGCCTCGATGGAGATGGGGACCTTGCCGATCACCGCCGACACCTCCCCCCGGGAGTCCCACAGGGTCTTGCCGGTCTCGGCCGATATGAGGGCGGCCAGCTCCCCGGCGTGGGATTCGACCACCTCGGCGAACCTGCGGACCACGGCCACCCTCTCCTCCAGGGGGGTGGTGGCCCAGCCGGGGAAGGCGGAGCGGGCCGCGGCCACCGCCCCGGTGACGTCCTCGGGGCCGGCGGGGGTTCCCCGCCAGACGACCGAACCATCGGAGGGGTTGGTGGAGACGAGGGTGGGGGTGTTCTCAGACATCGATGGGCACCTTGGGGGCGTTGAAGGGCAGCCACCTCACCATGTCACCGTCGTCTATCTCGAG
>JALSTE010000652.1 GCA_026983855.1 Acidimicrobiia bacterium | reverse complement strand
CCCGGTGGCGGTGTCCTGACCGGTCTCGATGAGGTCCACCCGCCAGTCGGGACGCTCGTCGTCCTCCAGGGAACTGACCGCACCGGCCCCCACGTCCACCCGGAGATGTCCGCCGAGCCGGGCGTAGTCGGAGAACCAGCGCTTGATGTAGTCGCCCTTGTACCCGAGGGCCACCACGAAGTCGTTGAACCCGAAGTGGTCGTAGTACTTCATCAGATGCCAGAGAATCGGCATCTCGCCGATCTCGACCATCGGCTTGGGTCGGACCTCGGTCTCCTCGGCCAGACGGCTGCCGAGACCTCCGGCCAGGATGCCCACCTTCATCTGCGTTCCTTCATCTCGTTGATCCTCCGGGTCTCCGACGACGCCACGACACTGATCCCTGTCGACATGTTCGGGTGCTCACACAAGGAAGAGTCTCCTATGGATGGCCGGGGGATTGGTATCGGTCATCGTCATGGATAACGACGGGTATGTCGTCACCTACTCAACGCCGAGGCGTCACCGTCGACTACACACAGCACGGATGGGGTTCACCGCCCCGAACCCCACAGCAGTACCCGAGGCGGCACCGTCGACTACACACAGCACGGATAGGGTTCACCGCCCCGAACCCCACAGCAGTACCCGAGGAGAACAGACCGGCGATGACAGCGCCCGAGACATCCGGTCCCACCCCAATCTCGGTGGCCATCTGCGCCCTCACCTACCTGCGACCCCGCGGGGTGGCCCGACTCCTGGAGTCCGTGGCCGAGCTGGAGATCCCCGAGAACTGCGAGGTCGAGATGATCATCGTGGACAACGACCCCGAGGGCTCGGGATGCGCCGAGGTGGAGCGACACCGCGACTCGGTGCCCATGCCCCTCCGGTGCGTCGTGGAACCCCGCCGGGGAATCCCCGCCGCCCGCAATCGGGCCGTCGCCGAGTCCGCCCCGTCGGACTTCGTGGCCTTCGTGGACGACGACGAGGCCTGTGATCCCCGCTGGTTGGTGGAGCTCGTGGATCTCCAGAGGAGGACCGGGGCCGACGTGGTGGATGGCAGGGTCGACGTCGAATTCGAGTCGGAGCCTCCCCGGTGGATCGTCGAGGGGGGTTTCTTCGAACGACCCCGGTTCCCCACCGGGCACGTCAAGAATTGGTCGACCACCAGCAGTGTGCTGGTGTCCCGGGACCTCCTCGACTCCCTCGAGGGACCGTTCAACGAATCCATGGTGCTCACGGGGGGGTCCGACACCCATCTGTTCCAGCGGGCCCGGCTCCAGGGGCGTCTCATGGTCCATTCCAATGATTCGGTGGTGACCGAACTCATCCCCGCCAGCCGTACCAACTTCCGCTGGCTGGTGAGACGTGAGTACCGCCGGGGAAACACCCTGAGCTACTGCCTGAGGGACCTGGAATGGAGCCCCGTCCGGGGTCTCAAACGGGTCGGGGCCGGGCTCTACTCCATCCTGCGGGGGCTGGGCTCGCTACCGCTCACCGTCGTCGGGGGAAGGCCGGCCCTGGTCCGGGCGGTCCGGCACATGGCCTTCGGCGCCGGCGAGATCAGCGGGCTCCTCGGTTTCAATCCCCAGGAGTACCGGACCATCCACGGCCGCTGAGGCCCGCGACGGGGATCCACCACCCCACCGGGGGCAGCCTCGTCACATTCCCCGACCGGATCTCCGCGTCCTCCGAATGCCCCAGGGGAAGGGCTCAGCGGGAGGCTCGGCCCTTGATCAAACGGAGCAGTCCACCCAACCTGGCCTTGAGCAGCCCGGCCCTGACCGCTTCCTTCCACAGATGGGTCCGGTTGCGTCCGTCCAGCATCCACAGGGGGTAGCGGATCCGCAGACGCCAGCGGTCCCGGGCACCCAGATCGGAGAGCCGCAGGGACCTCTCGTACTCCACCAGAAGGCGCCACCACGGCAGCGTCACCCGCCCGGCCCGGTCCGGATCGAACCAGGCCTCACGGTCCCGGGCCTGCTCACCGTGGGCCCTCATCGACCTCCCCGGATGCTCACGGTTGAGGAACAGCACCTCGGGCACCAGGGCGAAGCGGCCGATCAGGGCCAGTTCGAACAGGGTCGTCTTGTCCGAACTGCTGTAGGCCCCGATCAGGCGGGTGCGGGCCATCTCCCCGGTACGGGTCACGCCGAACACGTGCAGGCAACGGCTGAGCCTCGACATGATGTCCCAGCCGCGGACCACCGGATCGGGGGACGTACACAACTCGAAGTCCTCGATTGGCCCGATGACCTCCCCCTGCGGATCGATCATGGCCGCCGAGGAGACGACCACACTGACCCCGGGGTCGGCCTTCAGCACGTCGACACAGGCCGAGATGAACCCCGGGAGGTACACGTCGTCGTGGGCGCACCAGGTGAAGTACTCGCCCCGGGCCAGTTCGAACGTGCGGTTGAAACTCCAGGCCGCCCCCCGGTTCCGGTCGCCGCGCTCCACCCTTATCCGGTCGTCGGCGGCGGAGTAGCGGCTCAGGATCTCCGGTGTGGTGTCGGTGGATCCGTTGTCCACGACGACGATCTCGAGGTCCCGGTACTCCTGGGCGATCAGGGAGTCCAGGGCCTGGGCCAGAAAGTTCTCGCCGTTGTACACCGGCAGGCCGATGGTCACGAGTCCAGGTTTCACGATGTTCCTCCCGGGGTGAGTACCCCTTCGAGGGGTTCGGGGGCGGATGCCGGGACGGCGCCCCGGGAGAACCACCCCAGGGCGGGTCCCGAGATCCGGGCGGGTAGGGGCAGGAGCCGGATCAGGTCACCGACCGCACCGGGTCTGGTCACCACCAGGGCCATCAGGTAGGCGGTCATCGCCACACCGGCCGTGAACACCAGACGGTAGAGGGGGACCCAGCCCACCGCCAGGGTTCGGGCCCCGTATCCGGCCACCAGGAGCACCGCCCCCGAGGCGAGGATGGGGACCAGATCGACCAGCACCCGCCTCAGACCCACCCCCACCAGGCGGGCCGGTATGGCGATGTGGGGCAGGAACAACAGCGAAAGGGCCGCCAGGTAGCCCCAGGCGACCCCGACCACCCCCCACTGCAGGCCGATGGCGTAGGCGGAGACGCTGACCACGGCGACCACGACCGACCACATGAACTGCAGTCGGGTCCGACCCAGGGCCATGTACACGGAGTTCATGAGCGACATGATTCCCTGCAGGGCCCCCACCATGGCCAGGATGGCGACCACCGGGGCCGCCGGTTTCCACTCCTCGGGCAGGACGTCGACGAGGGGATAGGCCGAGACGTGCAGGGTGAACATGAACGGGATCACCGCCACCGCGTTCAAGGCGATCGCCCGACGGAACGCCAGGGCCATCTCGGCCGGACGGTCCTGCATGCGGCTCAGACCCGGCATGAGTACCTCCAGGGCCAGGGTCGTGAGCAGGCGGATGGGGGTGAGCATCATCCGGAACGCAAGGTTGTAGATGCCTATGGCCGCCGTGCCCAGCCAGCGGATGACCATCAGACGGTCGCCGTTGGCGGTGGCGAAGGTGACCACCCTCGAGGCCGAGAGGTTGAGGCTGTAACCCATGAAGGGGCGCAGGTCCGACCATCTCAGCCTCAACATGGGCCGCCACCCGGTGAGCCGGAAGGCCAGGCTGGTCACCACCAGGGCGGACAGGTTGGACCCCCAGACCACCGCCCAGGGACCCCATCCCATGAGGGCCAGCACTATTGGCAGACCGGCGGTGAGGACACCGGTGGTGATCTGCAACAGGGCCACCGAGGAGAAGTTCATCGACCGGCGCAGCAGGGCCCAGTGGATCACGGCGGGGGTCGACAGCCCGAACACGATGCCACCGAAGCTGACCAGACGACCGGCCTCGGGCTGATGCATCAGTCCGGCCAGGGTCGGGCCCCCGATGAACAGCAGGCCCGACATGGTCGTGCCGATTATGACGTTCATCCAGAACAGACTGCTGATCTCGGGGCCGGGATCCTCCTTGCGCTGGACCACGGCGGCGCTGAACCCCAGATCCTTGAGGGTCACGTCCAGGAACAGGACGATCAGCAGGGGCAGACTGACCAACCCGAAATCGTCGCGTCCCAGCAACAGGGCTATGGCCAGGCCCCCCACCAGGCGAACCAGCTGCACGGCTATCTGGGCCAGGGTCACCCAACGGGCCCCCGACCTCACCGCCCCCCTGACCGCGGAGGCGCTCATGTCCGGGGCCGCCGTTCTCCCGTTCAATGCCGTCTCCGACGGTTCATCCCCTGAGGATCCCACGGTGGAGGCCTCAGTGTCTTCCGCCACCCGGTACGACATCGGACTCGGACCGCCGCCCAATCACATCCTCGGACATTGGCGCCGGTTCGGTTTCGGTACCGTCCCCGGACCCCTCCGGAGGTTCGGTCGGGTCCTCCTCGACGGTTCGGGCCACGGCTTCGGGGGTGACCGCCGGGGCCGCGGTGTCCACGGTCCGATCGTCCCCGTCGTCCCGATCCGTGGACCCGTCCGGGAGTCCGACTCCCTCCGCCTGCTCCCGCTTGAGCATGACCTTGGCGGTCTGGAGCATGATCCTCAGATCCAGCCACAGGGAGTACTGCTGCATGTAGACCAGATCGAAGCGGAGCTTCTCCTGGGGGGTGGTGGAGTAGTTCGTGCTCACCTGGGCCAGGCCCGTGATACCGGGTCGGACCAGGTGCCTCAGGTCGTAGCCGGGGATCTCCCGCTCGAAGTCGGCGGTCATCTCCGGTCGTTCGGGCCGGGGGCCCACGATGCTCATGTCACCCCGGATCACGTTCCACAACTGGGGAAGTTCGTCGATCCGCAGGGAACGCAGGACCCGCCCTATGGGCGTGATCCGGTCGTCGTCACGGCTGGCCAGCACCGCCCCGGTGAGCTTCTCGGCGTCCTGGACCATGGTCCGGAACTTGAGGACCTCGAAGGGTTCGCCGTCCCGACCGATCCGCACCTGACGGTATATGGCGGGGCCCGGGGATCCCCGCCTGATGAGCACCCCGATGGCCAGCAGGAACGGGGAGGCCAGGATGAACGCCGTACCGGCCACGGCCAGGTCCACCGTGCGTTTGATGACCCGGGAGAATCCCGAGAACGCCAACTCCCCGATGACCACCACGGCCAGGTCGTCGACCCTCTGCTGCTCCCCACCGTGGAGCAGCATGGAGTACAGCTCGGGCTGGATGACCACGGTGGAGCCCCATGTCATCACCTCGACGAGGATCTGATCCCTCTGCTCGAGGGTCAGATCCGACCCCAGCATGATCACATGGCATTCCAGCAGGGTGGCGCGGTGATCCCGCCACTCGTCGTAGCGCACGGACCGGGTCTGGGAGACGTCCAGGTCCTGGTGGAGCATCACCTTCTCCCGCAGGAGTCGATCCACCGCTCCGCCCTCACCGTCGGTGGTGATCAGGGCCCAGGTCTGGTTGCCCTGTAGACGGCGTTCCAACCGTCGCACCGCCACCCGCCACACGGTGGTGAGCGCCGCCCCGCTGAGCAGGGGCAGTTCACGGGCCGCGCTCTGGGTTCCGACGTCGGCCAGCACCGCTATCAGCCAGATCAGGAACGCACTCCCGAAGGCACTGGCCGAGGCCCGGGCCAGCGAGGACCGGGCCCCCTGTCCCAGGGGTCGGTACAGGCCGGTGGCGTTGAACAGGAGCAGCACGAAGGGCAGGGCCACCACCAACAGGTTCAGTCGGGCCCGGGTGGTGCCATCGAACACCATCCAGATACCGGCCCCGAAAAAGGTCACGTCCCCCAGGCCCATCAGCCACAGGGGGAAGTGAGATCTCTTGGAGGATTGTGCGGTCTGCATCAGCCGCGGCCTCTCTCGGGGTCGAGTATGAAACCGGCACCGAAGGACAGGTGCATGGTCGGTATGGCGAGGACGGCGCCGAGGGCGGCGGGGTCGCGACGTTTCACCGTCTCCGCGAGAGCGGCGGCCGACACCATGCCGGCGTAGAGCCCCGGAACCGCCAGACCCAGACGCCGGTCGATCCGCCCCAGCAGGGGGGAGACGGCCAGGGCCCCGAGGAGGGCCACGGGGGCGAGTTGGCGGGCCCGGACGGAATCGGGATTGCGCCGGATCACCACCCTCTTCCAACTGCCGTACTGGAAGTACTGCGAGGCCAGGGCCCCGTAACTGGCCCGCGGGGCGTACTCCACGGCCATCCTCGGGTCGTAGTAGATCTTGTAGCCCGCCTTGCGGATCCTCAGGTTCAGTTCGTAGTCCTGGTTGCGAATGAGGGTCTCGTCGAAGCCCCCGACCTGCTCCACCACCTTCCTACGAAACACCCCCAGAAAGGCGGTGTCGACGAATCCGGCCTCGTCGGAGTACCGGTACTTGGCATTGCCGACACCCATCGGATTGGACATCGCCGCGGCGATACCCCTCTGCACGAATCCCGTCCCCCTCACGATCGAACGGGCCCCCACCATCCCGATCTGGGGTCCCAGTTCGGGGTCGGAGAGAATCTCGACCGCGGTGCTTATGTAGTCCGGAGGCAGGAACGCGTGACCGTCACAGCGGACGATTATGTCCCCCTCGCAGGCCGCGATGGCCGCGTTGAGTCCCGCCGCGGTGCGTCCGGTGGGGTTGTCGACGACGCGGACCGGGGTCGGGGAATCCACCGAGGCGATCAACTTCCGGGTGTCGTCGGTACTCATACCGTCGGCGATCACCACGTCGTAGGGAAGCGCGTAGTCCTGTCCGAGAATGGCCTCGAGACAGGCCACGATGTGCTCGGCCTCGTCCCTCACGGCCATGACCACCGAGACGGAGTAGCCATCGGGTCCCGGGCTGAGGTCGGGGTTCCGTTCAGAGGTCACCGTGACAGCTCCGGGATTTCGCCCGACAGCCGGGCCTCTTGAGGGTTTGATGCCATGCTGAAGCCCGATATCGAACTGGATGGGGGGACATGTGGACAGGGTGGATGGCGACGTTCGCTCACGTCTATGCAACCACCATCGGCACGGCGGATGACAGGCTTAGGCTAACCGGGCTTCCGCCCCGGAGAGTCGCGCCCGACCACGCAGGGTGTGTGAGTCGACCACCTGTTGGTACTCCGCCAGGTAGTGCTCGGCCACCGTCACGTCCGGCCCGGGGGGCACCGACGGGGTCCACCGCCGACCGAGCAATCCGGACAGCACCCGGGCCAGGTCCCCGGCGTCGCCGGCCCGGAAGGACCACACGGCCTCGTCGTGGTGGGCCTGCTCGGCCAGGCCACCGCTGTCGCTGACCACGACCGGCAGTCCGTGGCGACGGGCCTCGGCCACCACCCTGCCCTGCGGTTCCCACCAGATCGAGGGCACCACCAGAATCGAGCCCGGGGTCAGGACCTCACCGGGAGGGCGGTAGCCGGCGAAGTCGACATCGAGGTCCCCGGCATCGCGGCGAAGAGTCGACGTGTATCCCTCCTCACCCCTCCCGGCGATGGTCACCGGGACATTGCCGCCCGTCGAAGCCAGTATTCGCACCGCCTCGAAGAGGGTCTCGAGACCCTTGGTGGGCTTGAGGCGACCCAGGTAGACGAGACGGGAGAGCTCCACCTCCCCCTTCACGACGACGGGCACCTCCGATGAGGCTCCCGCCTGATTGGGTACCACGCCCCATCCCCCCGAGGGCGCGGCGCAGGCCCGGGCCTCGGTACGGGCGATGAACTCCGAGATACCGACACCCCGGCTCACCAGGCCGAAGAGACGCCGACGGGGCCAGGTGACCGCCCGGCAGCGGGGGCACTGGCGCTCACATGGTCGACCGTTCCGGAACCTCACCGAACCCACGCAACTGAGGTAGTAGTCACGGGTCGTGTGCACGATGGGGATCCCCAGGAGCCGGGCCGCCGGCCAGACGGCACCGGTGAATCCGGCCACGTTGTTCGTGTGGAGCACGTCGGGACGCCAGCGGCGCAGGACCGTCCATACCCGATAGGCCATCACCGGGTTGAAAACCTCGAGCAGGCTGCGCACGCCCCTCTGCCACCTCTTCTCGGTGAACGGACCGAACGGCCACACGACTCCGGCCAGTGGTATGCGGAAGACATCGACCGTTCCGTCCCGGGTGAACTCCCGGGAGCTACCGGGGCGACCGAGGGTGACCACCCCCACCCGGTGACCCCGCTGGGACAGGTCCCGGGCCAGTTCGGCCACGGACTGCTCGGCCCCGCCGACGATCTCGGGGGGGTAGAGGGAGTTCAGGAGCATGACCCTCAGGGGACGGGGCCCGGGGGCGGAGGTCATCTCAGACGCTCCTGCCCGCACCGGCGCGAATCAGGTTCTCGTAGACCTGCCGGGTCAGTTTGCCCACCGCCCCCCAGGAGGTCGCGGCTCCCAGCTCACGCTGACGTCGGGCCATGAGCTCGACACCCCTTCGATCACCCACCAGGTCAACCAGG
>JALSTE010000651.1 GCA_026983855.1 Acidimicrobiia bacterium | reverse complement strand
GCCCGCCATCGCCAGGGTGATCGCCGAGGACCGGGTGCCCGACTGGAACCGGGTCCGCTACGAGATGTTCTCCCGTCTGGGCTACTTCGTCACCGAGTCCAGCGAGCACTTCGCCGAGTACGTGCCCTGGTTCATCCACCGTGACCGTCCCGATCTCATCGAGCGGTTCAACATCCCCCTCGACGAGTATCCCCGTCGTTGTGAGCTGCAGATCGCGGCCTGGGACTTCATGAGGAGGAAGTTCGAGGATCCCGACGCCGATCTGGCCGAGGAGTACGCGGTGACCCTGCGGGAACGGGGTCTGCCCGAGAAGCTGGTCGGTCGGGCGGTCAGGGCCCTGGAGAACCAGAACCAGGTCACCCCCAGTGATGAGTACGGGGCCCGGATCATCCACTCGGTGGAGACGGGGACCCCCCGGGTGGTGTACGGCAACGTCGCCAATCGGGGACTCATCGACAACCTTCCGGCGGGTTGCTGTGTCGAGGTCCCCTGTCTGGTGGACGCCAACGGGCTGCAGCCCACCGCGGTCGGGGCCCTGCCTCCCCACCTGGCCGCCCTCATGAGGACGAACGTCAACGTCCAGGAGCTCACGGTGGAGGCGGTGCTGGAGGGTCGGCGGGAGCACCTGTACCACGCGGCGATGCTGGACCCCCACACCGCGGCCGAGTTGGACCCGGACCAGATCTGGTCCCTGGTGGATGAGCTGCTGGAGGCCCACGGGGAGTGGATACCGGAGTCCCTCCGTCGTTGATCAGCCCGGCGGTGGGCTCCCCTGGTGGACCGACCCCCCGGCCAGGAGACGTTCGATCTCCTCGGGGTCGTAGCCGGCGGAGGCCAGCACCCGCCGGGTGTGCTCCCCGGCCTCGGGGGCCCGGCCCCGGGGTCGGACGTGGGCCCCGGTGATGGAGAGCGGGGCGGCCACCGTCCGGAAGGACCCGGCGGGGTGGTCCACCGTGGGGAAGGCCCCGAGAACCTCGGCCTGGGGGTCCTCCACGACCTCGTCGTAGGAGCTGACCGGGGCCCACACCAGGCCGTGCTCGTCGAACACGACGGCCCACTCGTCGCGGGTCCGGGTGGCGAGAACCTCGTCGATCATGCCTATGAGGCGGCCCATGTTCCGGAACCGGGATCGAACCGAGTCCAGTTCGGGGTCGTCCAGCCACTCCTCCCGGCCGATGGCCCGGCAGAACCGGGGCCACCACTTCTCCTCGGCCATGGTGAGCATGACCCGGCGGCCGTCCCGACAGGGGAAGGTGGTGGTGAGGGGGGTGATCAGTTCCCTCCGTGACCTCTTGGTGGGCTGTCTGCCGTCCACCAGCACCGCGGCCAGGTCCGAGGCCAGGGTCCACAGGGCGGTACCCAGCAGGCTGACCTCGACGTCACGACCCACTCCTGTCCTCTCGGCCATGCGGAGGGCGCCCAGCACCGCGGTGGACAGGGCCAGGGCGGTGGTGTGGTCACCCTGGGCCGGTCGGGGACCGGGGGGTTCCCCGTCGGGTCCGGACATGGCGTCGAGCATCCCCGAGCGGGAGAAGAAGGCCGAGGTGTCGAACCCCGGACGGTTGGCGTCGGGGCCGTCGGTGCCGAACCCGGTGAGGGTGGCGTGTATCCGCCGGGGGTTGAGCCGACGGGTGGAGTCGGGGTCGATTCCGAACCGGGCCTGACGCCCGGGCAGCATGTTGGTGATGAAGATGTCGGCCCCGGAGATGAGACGGGCCAGGACCCCGCGGCCGTCGGGGCTCTCGAGATCGAGGGTGATGGAGGACTTCCCCCGATTGGAGGCCTGGAAGGAGTGGTCCACTGGATGTTCGACACCGGGCTGGCGGGCCGGACGGATCATCCCCCGTACCGGATCCCCCCCGGGGGGTTCCACCTTGACGACGGTCGCCCCCATGTCGGCCAGGATCGCCGCCGCTGACGGGGCGGCCATCCAGGTGGCCACCTCCACGACGGTGACACCCTCCAGTGGTGACTGCATTGGGTGATCGCCCCCCTCCCCGTTCTATGGTCGGACCCTACGGGACGGATCGATGATGGGGAACCATGGAACTTCGTGACAGGACGGTGATCGTCACCGGTGGAGCCAGCGGCATAGGCAGGGCCCTGGTGGAGCGTTTCCACCGGGAGGGGGCCCGCCACGTGGTGGTCGCCGACCGGGACGCCGATGGGGCGGCGGAGGTGGCCGAGGGGGTGGGCGGCACGGCCGTGGCCCTCGACGTGACCGACGAGGCCGCCATCAGGGACATGGTCGCCAGGACCGAGAGCGACCACGGGCCCATCGACCTATTCGTGTCCAACGCCGGGTACGTGACCGTCGGTGGTCTGGAGGTCCCCAACTCGGAGATCACCGACATGTTCGACGTACACGTGATGGCCCACGTGTACGCCGCCCGGGCGGTGGTGCCATCGATGATGGCCCGGGGGGAGGGATACCTGTTGAACACGGCCTCGGCCGCCGGTCTCCTCAGCCAGATCGGGTCCCTCGCCTACTCCGTCACCAAGCACGCCGCGGTGGCCCTGGCCGAGTGGCTGTCGATCACCTACGGCGACCGGGGGGTGAGGGTGTCGGTGCTGTGCCCCCAGGCGGTCGAGTCAAACATCATCGCCAACAGCCCGAGCAGCCGGACGGGTGAGGGGTTCGGGGTGGCCGGGGTGGATGGGATCCTCAAGGCCGAGGACCTGGCCCAGACGGTGGTGGAGGCCCTGGCCGAGGAGAGGTTCTGGGTGCTGCCCCACCCCGAGGTGGCCGGCTACGTCCGGCGCAAGGCCGACGACGTTGACCGCTGGCTGGCGGGGATGAGGCGGTTCCAGGCCCGGGTGTTCGAGGGTGAACCGGGTCCGGCCGATTGGCTCGAGGGCGGGGCGTGAGCCCCGACGAACCCACCGGTGAGCTGATCCACAACCGCAACTACGACGTCAGGACCTATCGGGAGGCTCCCGACCTGATGAGGATCCGGGGGGTGGTGCAGGACTCCAAGCCCCCGGGCATCTACTTCGCCGACGATCCCGAGCCCCTGGTCATCCACCAGATGGTCGTGGACCTCATGGTGGGCTTCCCGAGCCTGGAGATAGTCGACGCCGAGGTGGTGCTGGAGGTCCACCCCCACTCACAGTGCCCCCGCATCGCCGACCACTACCGTGAACTGGTGGGGCTCTCCATCGCCCGCGGATTCAACCGGAGGCTCCGGGAGCTTTTCGGCGGTCCCCGGGGATGCAGCCACACCACGGCCCTGCTCCAGGCCATGGCCCCGGTGGCCATCCAGTCGACGTGGTCGATGAGAATGCTGTCGGAGGACCCCGACGTACTGCCCGAGATGCCCCCGGACCCGACACCGGAACAACTCCGGGAACGGTTCCGCTGGAATCTCAACACCTGTCACGTCTGGGCCGAGGACGGTGACGTCCTGGGTGAGATCCTCTCCGGCGGGGAGATGGAGGTTCCCATCTGGGCCGCCGACCGGGCCCGCAGGCTGGGTCGCGACCCCCGGGTCTGGCGGGACGGTCGTCGGGGCTGACCGGGGCCCGGTCCTCAGAACTCCTCGGGTGGTTTCTCCTCGGGCGGGCCGACGTGGGTGTTCAGCCACCCCGCCATGGGCCGTGAGTCCCGCCAGACGGCCACGATGCGGTCCAGGGCCCCGGACGTTCCCATCCACGGCGCGGGCTCGAACTCCCGACCCATGGTGAGACCCTTGTGCCTCAGCAGCCGGATCCGCTCGTGATCGCGGGGGTAGCCACGGGGCGCGGTCTTGAGAGCCGATCCGCCGATGGCGTATCCGCGACCGCGGAGATCGGAGACGATCGCCTCCAGCTCGGGGCCGGTACCGTCGTCGTCCACGGCCGATCGGAAGCGCCGGAGCTGGTCCGGCGTCATCTGGTGGTAACCACCGCCCACGAACAGGGCGTCGGCGCTGAGCTGGACGTAGTGGATCTCCCCGCCCGGACCCTCGGTGACGGCCCCCTGCTGGGTCTTGTACGGCGACTTGTCCCGCGAGAAGCGCACGTCACGGTGGGGACGGAACAGGTGGAGAGGCCCGAACTCGGCCGCCACCGCGTCGGACAGGGCCAGGAACGGAGCCCTGACCTCGTGGTCGTAGGTGCTCCGGTGGGTCTGCCAGAACCACCTGGTGTTGTCGGCCTCGAGCTCCTCGTAGAACTCGAAGGCCTCGGGGCGCCAGCCGGTGAACTCTCCTGAGGGTCCTTCGGGGGCCATGGTGGCGGAGGCTAGCCGCCCGGGCTGGGAGAATGCCCCGGTGCTCGATGTGTTCGGCCAGGTCGTGGCCCCGGTCTTCGTGGTGGCCCTGGTGGGGCTCCTGGTGGGAGCGCGTTACGACCTGGACGTGCGGCCCCTCGTGGTCCTCACGTTCCGGGTCCTGATGCCGGCCCTGGTGTACCAGGCCCTGGTCGACCTCTCCCTGGACCGGGGACTGGTGCTACGGGTGGGGGCGGTGGCCCTGATCGTCCACCTCACGACCCTGGCCCTGGCCCTGGGGTGGGGTCGGGTGCGGAGGCTGGACCGGCGCTCGGCGGCGGCGGTGGGCCTGGCGTCGATGATGGCCAACTCGGGGAACCTGGGGTTGCCGGTGGCCCTCCTGGCGTTCGGCGACCGTGGCCTGGAACTGGCGGTGGTGAACATGGTGGTGGGGGCGACGCTCTACGCCACGGTGGGGACGGTGGTGGCCTCGGGTTCGGCGGGGTCGGTCGGGGCGTCACTGCGGGCGCCTCTGAGGACCCCCATGTTGTGGGCCCTGCTGGCGGCGCTGATCGTGAACTGGAGGGGATGGGTGCTCCCGGTGGTCGTGGCCACACCGGTCCGGTCCATCTCGACGGCGGCGATTCCCGTGGCCCTGATGGTGCTGGGCCTGCAACTCCGTGGGGTCCGTCTCGGCGAGGGGTGGTCGGAGGTGACCGCGGCCGGTGTGATCCGGCTGCTGCTCGGACCGCTCATCGCCTGGGGTGCGGCGGGGCTGCTCGGCCTGGGCCCGATGGCCTCCGATGTCCTGATCGTGGTGTCGGCCATGCCGACCGCGGTCAGCGCCACCATCTGGGCGGCGGAGTTCGACGACCGGCCTGAACTGGTGTCGACCGCGGTGCTGGGGACGAGCGTGGCGTCCCTGCTCAGCCTGACCGCGCTGCTGGCCGTTCTGACGTGATCGGGGGTGGGACCGCCTCGGGGCGGGCCCACGTGATGGCCAGTCCCCCCAGGAGGGTCAGGGTGGCGGTGACGACGAGGGGCAGGGAGTAGGACCCCGACCTCTGTTCGAGGTAGCCGATGAGCACGGGTCCGGCCCCGGCCGCGATCTGGGCCGTGGCGGTCAGCAGACCGAAGATCGAGCCGAATGACCTCAGCCCGAAGATCTCGCCCACCAGCAGGGACTGGAGCATGAAGATGTTTCCCATGGTGAAACCGAACACCAGGACCAGCCCGAAGTCGACGACCAGATTGTCGAGGACCACCAGGCCGTACACGGTGGCGGCCTGAATCCCGATGAGGGTCACGGTCAGGCGTCTCTTGTCCACCCCGTCGGCGAAGGTCCCCACGACGAGACGGGCCACGGCGCTGCCCACGGCTGAGGTGGCGATGGCCAGAGAGCCGATGGTGTCCGAATCGAACCGCCGGGACAGGAACGCCACCTGGTGGGTCAGGAAACCCACCTGGCTCAGCATGACCAGGGGGAAACCGATGAGCATGGCCCACAGGGCCACGGTGTGCAGGGCCTCCGACCGGGTCCACAGGCGGTACTGATCCCCCATTCCCGGCACCGGCCGGGTCGGTACGTGACCGTCGTCGGCCGCCAGTCCCATCTGGGCCGGATCCCAGACCAGGACCAGTAGCACCACCGGTAGTCCGATCCCGATCACCGACAGCCCCAGGACCAGGGTGGCCAGGCGGATACCGCCCTGGTGGATCAGCGACGTACCCAGGGGGGCGAACAGGGCCCCTCCCATCGACACGAAGCTGAACGAGACGCTCATGGCCCGGGCCCGGCGGTGGATCCACCAGCGGGTGAGTATGGAGTTGACCGAGACGTTGGCGGCGGCGGCGAAGGCGATCCCCATGAGCGGGTACACGAGGTAGAGCTGCCACAGGGCGGTCAGGTGCCCGACCGCCACCAGGCAGCCGCCGAGGCCCAGGACCCCGGCCACCATGAACGCCATGGGCCCGTGACGGTCGATGCGGGGACCCATCACCGCGTTGGCCACGCCGTTCACCGCGAAGTACAGCCCCGACGCCCCCGAAACCGCACCGTTGGACCAGCCGTGCTCGCTCTGGAGGGGGTCGAGCAGGATCCCCAGGATGTAGAAGCCGACCCCGACCCCCACGAACAGCAGGATTCCGCAGCCCAGGGTGATCCACCATCCGTAGAAGATCCGCCGCGGCAGTACCCGTTGGGCCGGGGGGCGGCGGCGGGGGAGCTCCAGGGCGGCGGTCACCAGGGCATGCTGGCAGACCCCCCCGGGTGGGACCAAAGCATGGCGAGGGCGGGAGTGGCCCCGGGGTCGCTACCGTCGCGGGCCATGGGACACCCCCGCAGCATCAGGAGAACGGCCGGCGCGGCCCTGCTGGCCCTGACCCTGTTGGCGGGGGCGTGCGGTGGCGCCGAGACCACCGCCCCGGCCTCGACCACGACTCCAGCCCCGGCCACGAGCTCGACCACGATCCCGGCCCCGGCATCTAACCCGACCACGACCTCGACCACGATCCCGGCGGCCGACCCGGGATCCCTGGTGTCGGCCGAGCCGGTCTCGGGATTCTCCGGTCGGGGATGGAGGGTGCTCTACCGATCTACCTCCGTCGCCGGTGAACCCATCGAGGTGTCGGGTCTGGTGATGGTGCCCTCGGGCGATCCCCCACCGGGAGGTTGGCCGGTGGTGAGCTGGGCCCACGGCACCACGGGGATGGCCGACGAGTGCGCCCCCTCCCGGGAACCGGGATCCACCCTGTTGGTGGCCCAGGTGGTGCTGGGCCAGGGCTACATGGTGGTGGCCACCGACTACGAGGGTCTGGGCACCCCCGGTCCCCATCCCTACCTGGTGGGCGAGTCCGAGGGTCGGGGGGTTCTGGACATCGCCCGCCTGGCCCGGGATCCACTCTTCGGGGGTTCGTCCGACGTCCTCATCTGGGGGGCCTCCCAGGGAGGTCAGGCCGCTCTGTTCGCCGGTCAGATCGCCGACCGCTACGCCCCGGACCTGAACGTGGTGGGGGTGGTGGCCTCGGCCCCGGCGTCGGGTCTGGCCGGAGCGGGTCGCCTGGCCGGCACACCGTTGCAGGGGTTCCTGGCCATGGGGCTGGCCGGTCTCGTCGCCGCCCACCCCGACCTGGACCTCACCCCCTACGTGACCGACGAGGCCCTGGCGCGTTTCGACGCCGTGGAACGGGGTTGCACCGCCGAGGTGTTCGCCGCCTTCGCCGATCTCGACGCCGACTCCATGATCCACCGCGAGGCCTGGAGTTTCCCCATGACCCCCGAGGACGGACCGCTCGGTGTCGCCCTGTGGGAGAACGATCCGGGCCGGGAACCGGTCACGGCGCCGGTGCTGATCGTGCAGGGAGGGGCCGACGTGATCGTCAACCCCGGGTCGACCGCTGCCGTTCGTGACCGTCTGTGTTCCCTGGGGACCGGGGTCGACTACCGCCTCTATCCCGGGGCGGGGCACGTCGACGTGAACACGGTGTCGGCCCTGGAGGTCCTGGACTGGATGGCGGAGCGGTTCGGGGGGCGGGACGTGGCGGCGGATTCGGTCTGTGTCGGATCCTGAGGGATTCAGGTCCCCGATTCGTCGAGTCGGGCCCTGATCCGGGCCGCCCTGCGTTCGTGGCGGGCGGCCCGGCACTCGGCCCGCCCCGCCCGCCGTTCCCACTCCGCCGCCTTCTCCAGACGGCGGCGGATCTCCCGGGAGCGCTTCCGCCGTCGCTTGGGGCCACCCTTGGTCTCGGCCGTCAGCTTGAGAATCTTACGCCGGTGCCTGAGGGCCCGGGCCTCGGCCTCCGCCGCCCGCTCCCGCCACCGGGCGGCCTTGGCCCGGGCCCGTTGGAGTCGTTCCTGGTCTGGTGTGGGAGTCGGTTCGGGTGTGGGAGTCGGTTCAATGGTGGAGGCCAGGGCCGTGGCCCGGGCCCGGCGGATCCAGTCGGGCACCGCCTCGTTGGACTCCCCGGACAGGGGCTGGGGCGGGGTGCGGGAGATCACCGTCCTCATCGAGTCGGCGGGTTCCTGGTTGAAGGGATCAGGGTCCATGGGGGGGCAGGGTCCGGAAGGAGGGGGCGAGAGGGAACAATGCTAGCACACAGTCATCACATAGAGTGGTGGAAATGCCATGAGATCCACTCAGAGTGGCCACTGGGGGAACCATCCGGAGGGGTCGG
>JALSTE010000650.1 GCA_026983855.1 Acidimicrobiia bacterium | reverse complement strand
CGCCCCGGCGGACATCCGCAGGCCGCACCCCGGAACACCCCGGATATGACCACCCCGGACCGCTGTCGATACTCTCCGGGCCATGACCGCACCAGAGACGAGCCCCCCCGACCTGGAAGCCGCCACCCGGGCCACGGAGCTGGCCCGGGGGGTCATAGCCGACACCATCTCCCACCTGAGGGGCCGGGCCGACGCCGAGGAGCACCAGGTCGTGCTCTACGACCTGGCCCACTCCGCCGCCGCGGTCGAGATGAGCGGGGTGCTGCTGGACTACGGGGCCCGGGGAACCGACGAGGGCCGCCTGGCCTGCGCCTTCGTGGCCGACACCATCGCCGAGCTGGCCGGGCGCCTGCTGGGTCGGGAGACCGAGTGGGGGGTGGATCCGGGGGCCCTGGACGGGACCCGGGAGTTCCTCGCCACCTACCGCCATCCGGAGTTCATGGCCTCCCTGGCCGAGGTGGATCCCCCGTCCCACCTCGACGAGGACTTCGAGATGGTGGCCGACACCTTCCGGCGCTTCGCCGAGAACGAGATCGCCCCCGCCGCCGAGCACATCCACCGTCACGACGCCGACATACCCGAGGAGATCATCTCCGGCCTGGCCGAGTTGGGTTGCTTCGGGCTCTCGGTGCCCGAGGAGTACGGAGGGTTCGCCGCCGGTACCGAGAGCGACTACATGGCCATGGTCATCGCCACCGAGGAGCTCTCCCGGGCCAGTCTCGGGGCCGGTGGTTCGCTCATCACCCGACCCGAGATCCTGTCACGGGCCCTCGAACGGGGTGGCACCGAGGAGCAGAAGCGGCACTGGTTCCCCCTCATCGCCTCGGGCGAGCTCATGTGCTCGGTGGCGGTGACCGAACCCGACTACGGCAGCGACGTGGCCAACCTCAAGGTGACCGCCACCCCCACCGAGGGCGGATGGCTGATAAACGGGGTGAAGACCTGGTGCACCTTCGCCGGGCGGGCCGATCTCATGATGCTGCTGGCCCGCACCGACCCCGATCGGAGCCGCGGCCACCGTGGCCTCAGCCTGTTCATCGTCCCCAAGCCCCGGGCCACGGGGCACTCCTTCGAGTTCACCGGCGACCGCGGCGGTCGGATGGAGGGGCGGGCCATCCCCACCATCGGCTACCGGGGGATGCACAGTTTCGAGGTGGCCTTCGACGACTGGTTCGTTCCGGCCGAGAATCTCATCGGCGGGGAGGAGGGCCTGAATAGGGGCTTCTACCTGCAGATGGCGGGATTCGAGAACGGCCGTCTGCAGACCGCGGCCCGGGCCGTGGGGGTGATGCAGGCCGCCTTCGAGGCCGGCAGGGAGTACGCGGCCGAGCGACGGGTGTTCGGCCGGCCCATCGCCGACTACCAGCTCAGCCGGGCCAAGCTGGGCCGCATGGTGGCGATAATCGCCGGGGCCCGCCAGTACAGCTACGCGGTGGCCAAGATGATGGCCCGGGGGGAGGGAACCCTGGAGGCCTCGATGGTCAAGGCCTACGTGTGCAAGGCGGCGGAGTGGGTGAGTCGGGAGGCCATGCAGCTCCACGGGGGCTACGGGTACGCCGAGGAGTACCCCGTCAGCCGGTACTTCGTGGACGCCCGGGTGCTGTCGATCTTCGAGGGCGCCGATGAGACCCTGTGCCTCAAGTTGATAGCACGTCACCTGCTCCGGGACTGACCCCGACCACACACGGGACGGGTCGATCGGGACGAAGAACACCGGCCGGCTCGAAGCGGGGCTGAGCCTCAGTTCCCGGTGAAGTGGCCGAGAGTTGCCACCGGC
>JALSTE010000649.1 GCA_026983855.1 Acidimicrobiia bacterium | reverse complement strand
CCACGTCCCTCCCTCGCCGGGCCACCGGTCGGGGCTCGCCACCTCGATGTCGATCGTGCGGCATTCGGAGGCGATCCCCTCCACCAGTGCTGAGGGTCCGTCCACCAGGGCGTAGCGGGAGGAGGCGAGTACCGGTTCGCCGTCGGGACCGGGTTCGGTGGCGGCGATACTGGCTCCGAGGTGGATCACCGGTGCTCCCTCGATGAGGCCCGTGGCCCCGGCGATGTCGTCCTCGAAGTAGGTGTCGAGACCCAGATGGCCGAGTTCGTGGCCCGAGCAGGCCACCACCGCCACCCGGTACCTCTCCGACAGCCGGGGCAGCAGGGCCCCCAGGAGCCCCACCCCCGGGCCTCTCTCCCCGGCGCACTCGAACCACCCGCTCAGCGGTGTGGTGAGGACCACCTGGGGTCGACCCGGTGGGCCCATCCAGGCGGTGGTGATCTCGCAGAGGGCGGGTTCCAGTTGGGCGTCGATGAGATACCGGGCCCGATCCAGACGGTTGACGTGGTCGGCCGGGACGATGATGGCCGGGGAGGGGAGGGGATCGGAGACACCACGGTTGGCGGCGACGGGGAGCCCCGGTGGGCCGTCCAGCACCAGGACCCTGATCCCGGGGTCGGCCGCCACCCGGGCGGGGCGGGGGTCGGACTCCAGCCACGGGTCCAGACCGTGGGCGTCTCCCACCACCGGCCGGTCGACCTGGACCACGCTGAAGGACCGACTCTCGATCCGGCCGAGAGAGCCGTAGACGAGGGGTTCGTGGGGAATCGGGCCCCTGTCGTCCGTCAACTCCGAGCGGGCCACCCAGCGGTCGAACAGGGCCTGCCACCGGTGCACCCCGGCCCCCAGGCCGGTGAGCTGATTCTCGAGCCAGTCCCCGGTGGCCAGGTCGGTGGCGGTACCCGTGCGGTGGTGACCCAGACGGCAGTACTCCTCCACCCGTCCGATGAGTTCCCCGGCCGGGCTGGATGGGAGCTGTCCGCCCGGTTCCACCCTCCGTCCCATCAGACGGCGGATGCCTCGTTGACCGCCGCCCACACCCTCTCGGGTGTGCACGGCATGTCGATGTGGCGCACACCGAGATGACTCAGGGCGTCGACCACCGCGTTCTGCACCGCCGGGGTGGCACCGATGGTCCCCGATTCACCTATGCCCTTGGCCCCCAGGGGGTTCATGAAGGTCGGGGTCTCCATCGGGACGCGCTCGAAGGACGGCAGTTCGGCGGCCGAGGGAACGGGGTAGTCGGCGAGGGTCACCGTCAGGGGATTGCCGTCGTCGTCGTAGCGGAACTCCTCGAGCAGGGCCTGGGCCACCCCCTGGGCCAGGCCGCCGTGCACCTGTCCCTCGACGAGCATCGGATTGAGCATGGTGCCGGCGTCGTCGACGGCCACCATTCGGACGATCTCGGTGCCTCCCGTGTCGAGATCGACCTCCACCACCGCCACATGGGCCCCGAACGGGAACGTGGCACCCTCGGCGGAGAATTCCGAAACCGCGACCATGGTCTCGTCGTCGGCGGCGGCGACGTCAGCCCACGAGATGTGAAGGGCTGGGGTTCCGGCCACGTGGAACACCCCGGCCGTGGTGTCGACCACGACGTCGGCGAGATCGGCCTCGAGCAGGTTGGCCGCCTTCTCGCGGGCCATCTCGACCAGCCTGGTGGCGGCGTCGTGCATGGAGGACCCGGCGATCTGCAGCGATCGCGAGCCCCCGGTGGTGCCGCCCTCGGCGACCTCGTCGGTGTCGCCGTGGAACACCTCTATCCGCTCCAGGGGCAGGCCCGTGCGCTCGGACACGATCATGGCCCACGCCGTGTGGTGTCCCTGCCCGAACGGCGAGGAGCCGGTGCGGGCCAGGAGGGAGCCGTCGGGTCGCAACTCGACACTGGCGAACTCACCTCCACCGCTGAAGGCGGTGATCTCCACGTAGGTGGACAGTCCGATACCGAGCACCCGCCGGTCCCCCCGTTGTCGGCGCTGCCGCTGCTCGGCCCGCAACTGGTCGTAGCCGGCGGACTCGAGGGCCAGATCCATGGCCGCCTCGTAGGCTCCGACGTCGTAGGTGGTACCCACCACGGTGGTGTGGGGGGTGTGGAACTCGGGGATCATGTTGATTCTCCGCACCTCGGCGGGATCCATCCCGATCTCGGCGGCGAAGAGGTCCACCCCCCGTTCCACGGCGGCGGCGGCCTCGGGCCGACCCGCCCCGCGGTAGGCGACGAGGGGGGTGGTGTTGGTGACCACCGACACCGACGAGATACCGGCGTTGTCCCAGTCGTAGACCCCCGTCAGCATGGTCTGGGTCATGAAGGGCAGAACCGCGCCCATCTCGGGGTAGGCCCCCGCCTGCTGGATCACCCGGAGCTGGTAGGCGGTTATCCGACCGTCCCGGCCACCTCCCATGCGGAGGTACTGGACCTGGCCCCGGCCGTGACCCAGACCGGTCATGTTCTCCGAGCGGTTCTCGGCCCACCTCACCGGGCGGCCCACCGTTCGGGAGAGATGCCCCAGCAGGACCTCCTCGGGGTAGGCGCCACTCTTGGCTCCGAAGCTCCCACCGACATCCTCCCCGATGACCCGGACCCGGTCGGGTTCCAGCCCGTAGGCCTCGGCCAGGGCGTCGCGAACGGGGTGCACACCCTGACCCGAGGCCCACTGAATGAGCCGGCCGTCCTCCCAGGTGGCCACGGCGCAGCGCCCCTCGATGGGAACCGGAGCCAGCACCTGGTTGACCATTCTCTGTTCGACGACCACCTCGCACGACGTGAAGTCGGCCTCCGTCGGGGTACCCAGGCGGCCCACCACGTTCGTATCCGCCTCCCGATGGAGCACGACACGGTCGGTCAGGGCGTCCTCGGGGTCGACCAGCACGTCGAGGGGCTCGTAGTCGATGACAACCGTCTCGGCGGCGTCCTCACCCTGGTGGAGCTCCTCGGTGACCAGGGCCACGATCGGTTCCCCCACGTAACGGGTCACCCCGTCGGCGAGATAGGGGCGGGGCATGTGCTGGTTCAACAGGGCCATCGGGGCCGGCCGCCGGTTGAACGGCAGGTCGGAGGCGGTCACCACGGCCAGCACCCCGGGCATCTCCCGGGTGGCGGAGACGTCGATCCCGGTGATCGCGGCGTGGGCCATGGTGGACGTCACGTAGGTGACGTGGGCGGCGTCGGGCGGCTGCCGGTCGGCGACGAAGCGGGCCTCCCCGCGTAGCAGCGCCGGGTCCTCGCGGCGCAGGACCCTGTTTCCCAGAATGCTCATGGATTCCCCCCTGTCACGGTGGCCGAGGCTACCGGGGGAGGGGCGCCGATCCGCGGTGGTGGGCGGCCGATGCTCCGTTGGTCGTTCGGTTGAGGTCGGCCGGTGGTTCCTCAGACGTATCTGAGGAACACCCCCGAGCGGAACTTGGGGTGGAAGTAGGTCGACTTCGGGGGCATCGTCTGGCCGGCGTCGGCCACCTCCATGAGATCGTCGACGGACGTCGGGTACACCGTGATGGCCAGATCACCCGGTCCGCAGTCCTCCAGCAGGGACTCCAGACCGACGTTCCCCGCCACGTACCGGAGACGGGGGTCCCCCCTGTTCTCGTCGATCCCCAGGGGGGCGAGAATGCGTGACTGCACGATGTTGGTGTCCAGGGCGGCCAGGGGGTCCCCGGGTCTCGACGGCGAGGACCGTAGCTCGAGGCGGTACCAACAGAACTCCAGGTGGAGACCCAGGACCCCCTTGCGATCGGGCACCACCGGGGACCCCGGGGGATCCATTCGGGTGATGGTGAAGCTGCGACCGAGGAGTTCGAGCAGCTCGGCGGGGGGGATCTCCAGGGGACCGTAGACCAGGCGGTTGAATTCGAAGACGTGGAGCTGATGGTCGGGGACCAGCGCCGCCAGCATGTGCCGCGACTCCTCGGTGCCCACCAGGTCGGCGGCCACCGACTGGGCGGCGGCCCGGTGGTGTCCGTCCACGATGTACAGCCGGACGTCGCCCATGAGCTCGGTCAGGAGATTCACCACGGTGGGGTCACCGACTCTCCAGACCATCTGGCGGAGGCCGTCGGTGGCGGTGAAGTCCAGTAGGGGATCAGCCTCCATCTGGGCCGATATCAGCTCATCCACCCTGGGCTGGTCGGTGTACGTCATGGCTATGGGGCTGGAACTGGCCCTGACGACGGACAGGTGGCGGGCCAGCACCTGGGCCCGATTCACGTGTATTTCCTCGTGCTTGACCACCCGGCCCTCCAGGTAGTCCGAGACCGGTACCTCAGCTATCAGCCCGGTCTGGACCCTCCCCTCGATCTCCAGGCGGTTGATGAAGAGCGAACCGGGGGGTTGAGCGGCGAAGGCGTCCCGGTCGGTCAGGCGGCGCAGGGCCCGGGCGCACTGTTCGGCCAGTTCCGCGGGCGAGGGGCGTTCCCCGGGCGGAAAGTCATCGGGGGAACGGGTGACGGTCAGGAAACTGTCGGGGTTGGTGGCCACGATCCGCGCCCTCTCCGCCCCGGAGACCGAGTCGTAGGCGGGGGCCACCACCCGATCGGCCCACTCGGGCCTGACGACGGAGGCGCTGAGGGGTCGGATCATCCCCGGGAGGCCCGGAAGTCGCTCATGAAGGTGGCCAGATCGGTGGCCCATTCCATGGGCAGTCCCACGTACAGGCTGGCCCGGACGCCACCGACGCTGCGGTGGCCCTTCAGGTTGGCCATCCCCGCCCTCTCCGCCTCGGCCAGGAACTCGGACTCGAGCTCGGGGCTGGGCAGACGGAACACGACGTTGGTGTGCGAGCGGTACCGGGGGTCCACCGGACTGCGGTAGAAGTCACCGGAGTCGATCACGTCGTATATGGCCGAGGCCTTGGCCGCGGTCTGGGTGGCCATGGCCTCCACCCCTCCCTGTTCCCTCATCCACGTCAGCACCTTGCCCATGACCCATATGGGGAACATCGGGGGGGTGTTGGCCAGGCTGTCGGCCTTGGCGTGGGTGGCGTAGGCGAGATAGGAGGGCAGGTCGTCGGGGGCGGACTCGATGAGTCGATCCCTCACGAAGACCACGGCCAGACCGGCTGGTCCCAGGTTCTTCTGGGCCCCGCCGTAGATCAGGTCGAAGCGTTCCCACGGCACCGGCCGGGTCAGGAAGTCGGAGCTCATGTCGCCGATGAGGGGAACACCCGGATCGGGGAAGTCGGGCATGCGGATCCCGCCGATGGTCTCGTTCGAGGTGAGGTGGAGATACCTCGAACCGGGCCGGATCTCGAGGTCGGTCTCCTCGGGCATCCTCACGTATCCCTCGTCCGAGCCGCTCCACGCCGGGTAGGCGTCACCCCAGCGGGAGGCGTCGGCGAGGGCCTTCGAGCCCCAGGTACCGCTGTCGATGTAGGCGGCGGTGGCGCCGGGGGTGAGGGTGTTCATGGGGACCATGGCGAATTGGAGGGTGGCCCCGCCCTGGAGGAGGAGCACGGACACGTCGTCGGGTACGTGCATGAGTTCCCGCAGCAACGACATCGTGTTGTGGTGCACCTCGTCGTAGATCGGGCTCCGGTGGCTCATCTCCACCAGCGACATCCCGGTGTGGTCGAACTCGACCAGTTCGTCGGCCACCTCCCGGAGGACCGGGAGGGGCAGGGTGCAGGGACCGGCGCAGAAGTTGTGGACACGGTGGGTCATCGGAGGGACTCGATTCTCTTCGGGGAGGGATGGTGGCCGGGATGGGTCATCGGTCCTCCCGGGTGTTGTGTGACCTGTCGGGTGCGGGCACGGTGGGTCATCGGTCCTCCCGGGCGTTCACGGTGCTGGCGATCACGTCGGGGAGGGCGTCGATACGTCCGGTGAGATCGGGGGGCACGTTGCCGACCACCTCCAGGGTGGCGGCGGCGGCCGTGGAACCGGCGAAGATGTGGTTCTCCATCTGCTCCACGTTCAGCTTCTCCTCACGGAGTACCTGCAGGACCCGGGCCAGGACCCCCACCCGGTTGTAGTGGCGCACGGTCACGGTGGCCGATCCGGCGGGCAGGGTCTCCATGTTCACGCAGTCGATGATCTCCCCCCGTTCGTAGGCCCCGATCAGCTCGATCACCCCGTCGGCGATGGCGGACTGGGCCTGGGCGGTGGAGGCCCCGATGTGGTGGGTGCCCACCACGTTCGGATGGGAGGCCAGGGGGGAATCGAACTCGGCCCGACCGGTGGTCGGCTCCGATTCATAGACGTCGAGACCGGCCCTGAGGCGGCCGGAGTCGAGCTCGGCCAGCAGGGCGCCCTCGTCGACTATCTCACCCCTGGAGGTGTTGATGAGGATGGCCCCGTCCTTCATGGCGGCCAGAAAATCGGCGTCCACCATGTGGTGGGTCGAATCTCCGGCGGGAACGTGCAGGCTGACCACGTCGGCCCGGTGCAGAAGGGCCTCCACGTCGTCCACCAGGCGTATTCCGACCGAGCGGATGCGTGACTCCGAGGCCGGCGAACGCCCGGGTCTGCGGATCCCGAGGACGGTCATGCCGAAGGCCTTGGCCCGCTCGGCGAGGGCCAACCCGATGGATCCCAGACCGATGACACCCATCGTGCGGCCGTAGAGTCCCGCCGCCCGTGAGTACTCGGACTTCTTCCACACCCCCGACCGGAGATCGGCCACGTTGTCGGCGATGCGACGGTCGACGGCCAGTAACAGCCCCATGGCCAGTTCGGCCACGGCGACCGCGTTGCGTCCGGGGACGTTGCAGACGTAGATACCCCGATCGGCGGCGGCGGTCTTGTCGATGGTGTTGGTCCCCGCCCCGGCCCGGATGATCATGCTGAGTCGGTCGGAGGCCTTGATGGTCGCCTCGGTGACCCGGGTGCTGCGCACGGTGAGCACGTCGACACCGGCGACGTGATCCGGAAGATCCTCGGCGGTCAGGTCGGGCATGAGAACGCACTCATGGCCGGCGGCACGAACCTTCCCGATGTGGGACTCGGGGAGGGAGTCGGCGAACAGGATCTTCATTTTCGTTTCTGCTCCTCGGCGAAGCCCGGCGCCGGCCCGGGGGCGGACGGGGGGTTCTCGAACTGGCTCGGTCCAACGTACACCGGGTGGGTGATATGACACGATCTGGCCATGGCTTCCACCGGCGAACTGGCGATGCTCCTACCCCCCTCGGAGGGCAAGGCGAGGGGAGGTGAGGGGAGCTGGGACCCGGCGTCGGGCGTCTTCGCCGAGTTGGGCCCCGACCGGAGCCGTGTGGCCGACGAACTGGCCTCGGTGCTCATGGCCGGTGACTACGACCCCGGTCGTCTGTTCGGCGTGAAGGGTCCGACCCTGGCCCACGCCATCGAGGCCGACATGCACCTGCGGGGCTCCCCGGTTCTCCCGGCCCACGATCGCTACACCGGGGTGGTCTACGACCATCTGGATTGGCACGGCCTCTCCCCGCGGGGCCGCGAGAGGGGAGAGGACGCCATCGTGGTGTTCTCCGGGCTTCTCGGGGTCAGCGGGATCTGCGATCCGGTGCCCGACTACCGACTGAAGATGTCGGTGTCCCTGGGCGGCCTGGGGAACGTGGCCCGCTGGTGGCGGGATCGGTTGAGTCCGGTTCTGAACGCCCGACTGGACGGACGTTTCGTGATCGACGGCCTGCCCGGGGAGCACTCCCGGGCCTGGGCACCCCGACCCGAGACCTACGCGGCCTGGGTCCAGCTCCGCTTCGAGAGGGACCGGGGAGGTCGGAGACGGGTCGTCGGCCACGACGCCAAGGCGGCCAAGGGGAGTCTCATGCGTCAACTTCTGGAGAGTCGGGAGTCACCGGAGAAGGCCCTGCTGGACGTGGACGCCGAGGGATACCTGTTCGACTGGACCTCCTCGGTCCTCGAACCCGAGCCCGGCCAACCGGCGACTTACGTCTATGTGAGGCCCGAGTAGCGCCGGGAGGGGCGGGCCCGCGAATCGGGGGCATCCGGGCGCGCCTGGTCCGGACATCCGCAGCTCCCCCTTGGACCGGCGCGAATCGGGGGCACCGGGGGTGCTGGACATCGGCGGGCGAAGGTGGTGGGCTTCAGCCGTGAGCACCTCCACCCGCCCCCTCCTCGACCGGCCCACCGACGTCCGCACCGATAGCGGTGACGGGGACGGGGACCACGACCGGTTCTCCCACTACGTACCCAAGGCCGAGATCGCCCGGGCCATGGTGACCGGAGAGCCGTGCATCGCCCTGTGCGGCAAGAAGTGGATCCCATCCCGGGACCCCGAGCGCTATCCGGTGTGCCCAACCTGCAAGGAGATCTACCGGGCTCGGGCCGGGTCCTGATCCCGGTGGTTCGGGGTTGGTGTCCGGTGTGCCCGACCTGCGGGGAGATCCACCGGGCCGGGTCCTGATTCGGCTGGTTCGGGGTTGGTGTCCGGTGTGCCCGACGT
>JALSTE010000648.1 GCA_026983855.1 Acidimicrobiia bacterium | reverse complement strand
CATCGCCGAGGTCCAGAGCATCGCCATGCACTTCGCCATGACCCACGGGGAGCAGATCGCCCGGGACAGCGGCATGGTCGTCGACGCCGACACCATCGACATGACCGGCATCAAGGCCACCATGGGGCTGGAGGCCGATGTGGAGAGTCTCACCTGGGCCGAGTTGAGGGCCCGACGGGAGCTGATCATCAAGAGGATGGGCGAGGGACGCCGATGAGTCACCCCCACCATCCCCGTCCTTCGGCCCCGCCCACCACGCCTGACCGGCGGTTCGGGGAGTGAGGCTGGTCGTGGCCCGGTGCACCGTCGACTACCAGGGGCGGCTGCAGGCCCATCTCCCCGAGGCGGTGAGGCTCATCATGATCAAGGCCGACGGCTGCGTGGCCATCCACGCCGACGGCGGGGCCTACAAGCCCCTCAACTGGATGAACGCCCCCAACCGGCTGGTGGTGGAGGACGGCATCTGGCGGGTCACCAACTCCAAGGGGGAGGAGTTGCACATCACCGTCCACGAGGTGCTCTCCGACACCAGCCACGAGATGGGTGTGGACCCCGGACTGCGCAAGGACGGGGTGGAGGCCCACCTACAGGAGCTGCTCGCCGCCAACCCCACCGCCCTCGGGGAGGGAATGGTCCTGGTCCGCCGCGAGTACCCCACCGACATCGGACCGGTGGATCTGCTGTGCCGGGACCCCGAGGGCCGGGCCGTGGCGGTGGAGATAAAGAGGCGGGGTGAGATCGACGGCGTGGAGCAGCTGACCCGCTATCTCCAGCGACTGGACCGCGACGGAAATCTCCGTCCCGTGAGAGGAGTGTTCGCCGCCCAGCAGATCAAACCCCAGGCCCGGGTCCTGGCCGAGTCCCGCGGTATCCGCTGCGTCGTGGTCGACTACGACGAGCTGCGGGGCATCACCTCCGACGAGCTGAAGCTGTTCTGAGCCGGTCCCCGAGGGGTGGTCCGACCCCCTCGACCCCGATCGGTCGTACAGCGCCGGGACTCGCCGCCGGACACCCCGAGCTTCCGGAGATCATCACCTGCGTGGGGAGGGGTGGTCCGACCGGTGAGCTTCGACCTCATGGTCATCCTCGACGAGGATGAGATCGTCGAGTAGGGGGAGCCCGACCAGGTATTCCTAACCCCACCCACCCCGCACCAGGGCCTTCTTCGACGAGATGACCACCCACTGATCGGGACCCGGAGGCGGAGGCGCAGGCGGTCTACTCCACCGCCAGCAACCGGGGCAGGGGGGCGACGGTACTCAACAGGGCGTATCCAACTCCGGCCAGGCCACGGAACAGCGACGCCCCCCGCAAGCTCAACGAGGGTTCCAGCACCAGGCGGTCCGTCTCCATGGCCAGGGCCCCCACCAGGCTCTCCGGAACCTCCCCCGGAGCCGGGCCGGCCAGGGCCAGAACCTGTCCCGCCACCCCACAGCAGAGCCGGTGATTGGTCTCGGGGGCCGAACCGGTGTGGGCCCGGGCGAAGTCGAGGTGGTGGTCCGCCCCCGACACGGGCGGGCCCGTCGAGGGGGACCGGGCCGCCACGATGCCGGCCGTGCCCCAGCACCAACCCCTCTTGTCCACCTTCGGGACCGTGGAACCGGCCGAGTTCCCCGGACTCCCGCACCTCGTCAACCTCTCGTTCTCGGCGGCAACCATGGACTCCGCCGCCGATGTGAGCGAACCGTCGCCCGAGATCGCCCCGGCCCGGGCCACGGCCAGGGAGATTCCCGTGGATCCGTGGGCGAAACCAATTCGCCGGTGGCCAGCGGGCCAGCGG
>JALSTE010000647.1 GCA_026983855.1 Acidimicrobiia bacterium | reverse complement strand
ACCCTCCGATACGGACACCGATGGCGGCCCCCTCGGCGTAGCCCACCGCGGCGGCGACCACCGCCAGACCGAGCAGGACGTCGGCGGGCTCGGGGCGGCCACCCGGTCCCGTCGACACCGCGAAGACCACGACCGTGACCAGACCCCCAGCGGCGGCCAGCCAGAACCGGGCGCTGGGACGTTCACCGTGGCGAAGGGTGGCCACGACCGCGGTCGCCCCCGGTAGCAGCCCGACCACCACCGCCCCACGCGTGGCCGGAACGTACTGGAGGGCCACCGCCGTCAGCACCGGGAATCCCACCACCACCCCGGCCGCCACCACCAACAGGCGCCACCGGTCCCGGTGACCGGGCAGCGGAGTACGGCTGACTCCCAGTGCCACCACGGAAAGCAGCCCCGCCACCACCGCCCGACCGATTCCCACCACCCAACCGCCGAAAACGGGAACCGCGGCCTTGGTGGCCGGGAGGGTGAAGGAGAAGATGAGCACGCCCAGGGCCCCCAGGGCCAGGCCCAGACGCTCGGTGTCGGCCCGTGGGGGCCCTCCGGTGGTGCCCCCGGCCAATTCACCCGTAACCGCCCCGATGTGGATAGCGCTATTCTCTTCTTTCATGATTGAGGATAGCGCTCCCGGTCGGGTGAGAGCCCACCTCGAGTCGCTCATCTCCAGTGGCCGACCCGGTGATCGGCTCCCCTCCGTGCGGGATCTGATGGCCGAGCTGGGGGTGTCCCCGACCACCGTCCGCCGGGCGGTGGCGGAGTTGACGAGGGCCCGACGGGTGGAGACCGTGCCCGGTCGCGGAACCTTCATAGCCCGGCCCCCCCGGGCCACCCCCACCCCCGGTGACCGGTCGTGGCAGACCGTGGCCCTGGGGGCGGCCGGGCCCGGGGACGACGTCCTGGCCCCCCTGAGAATGACCCCCACCCCCGACACCATCGACCTGGCCGGGGGCTACCCCGAGACCGGGCTGCACCCGACGAACCTGATCGCCCGGGCCATGAGGAACGCCGCCCGACGGCCGGGGGTGTTCGGGAGGGCCCCCGGTGAGGGGGTACGTCCCCTCCGGGACTGGTTCGCCGACCAGCTCGGACCCGAGACCGGCCACGAGGTCATCATCACCCCGGGGGGCCAGCCGGCGCTGTCGCTGGTGTTCCGCTCCCTGGCCCTCCCCGGCGACACCGTGCTCATGGAGAGCCCCACCTACGTCGGGGCCGTGGCCGCGGCCCGGGCCGCGGGGCTGCTACCGGTCCCGGTCCCCGTGGACGGCGGGGGTGTCCGGGTGGAGGAGCTGGCGGCGGCCCGGACCCGCTCGGGCAGCCGGATCCTGTACCTCCAACCGCGGTTCCACAATCCGACCGGCGTCACCCTGGGTCCGACCCGGCGGTTGGCGGTGATGGAACTGGCGACCCGCCATGACCTGGTGATCGTCGAGGACGACTGGCTCCAGGATCTCGATGATCCCCTCCGGCGTCCCCCTCCCCTGGTCGCCGATGATCCCCACGGCCACGTGGTGCACATCCGTTCCCTGACCAAGTCGATCTCCCCCGCGGTTCGCATAGCGGGGGTCGCCGCCGCCGGGGCCATATTCGACCGGATCCGCTCCACCCGGGCGGTGGAGGACTTCTTCGTCTCCCCGATCCTGCAGGAGACGGCCCTGAACGTGGTCACCGATCCCGCCTGGGACCGTCACCTGGGTCGTCTGCGCCTTCGACTCGCCGAGCGACAGGCACTCCTCCGCCGGGGCCTGGAGACGATCGGAGTGGATCCCGATGCCGCCACG
>JALSTE010000646.1 GCA_026983855.1 Acidimicrobiia bacterium | reverse complement strand
AACCCCGGGCAGTTCGGCCTTGATCCTCCTGATGGCCTCGATGGTGGCCATTCCGTCGCCCCGGAGGTCGTCATCCCCGGTGCTGAGGGGGAAGGTGAGGGCGTCGAAGATCAGGTCGGCCGGTTCCAGACCGTAGGTTTTCGTCGCCATGTCGTGGAGGCGATGGGCCACCCTGAGTTTCCACTCGACGTCGCGGGCCTGACCCTCCTCGTCTATGAGCAGGCAGACCACGGCGGCGCCGTAGTCGCGGGCCAGCTTGAAGACGCGGTCGGCCCGGCTGCCGGGATGATCACCGTCCTCGAGGTTGGCCGAGTTCAGCACGCTGCGTCCGGCGACCACCTCCAGCCCGGCCTCGAGCACGGGAGGTTCGGTGGAGTCCAGGACCAGGGGGGCACTGGCCATGTTGGCGAAGCGGGAGGCGGCCTCGGTCATGTCGGCCACCCCGTCCCGGCCCACGTAGTCGACGCAGAGGTCCAGCACGTGGGAGCCGCCGGCCACCTGGTTGCGGGCCATCTGGACGCAGGTGTCCCAGTCGCCGGCCAGCATGGCCTCCCGGAACTTCCTGGAACCGTTGGCGTTGGTCCGCTCACCGATGATGAGGTAGCTGGTGTCCTGCTCGATGGGGACGGGTGAGTAGGTGGATGACAGGGACGGCACGTGTTCGGGGTGGCGGATGGCGGGGGTCAGATCGGCGCAGCGCTCGACCACGGCGGCCAGGTGCTCGGGCGTGGTGCCGCAACAGCCGCCGATCACGTTGACGCCCATCTCCGAGACGAACCTCTCGTGGAAGTCGGCCAGTTCGGTCGGACCGAGGTCGTAGACGGTGCAGGTGCCCTCCACGTGGGGGAGCCCGGCGTTGGGTATGACCGAGACCGGCATCCGGGCGTGCTTCACCAGGTGTCTGACGTGCTCGATCATCTCCCGGGGACCGGTGGCGCAGTTCAACCCGATCACGTCGGGCCGCATCGGATCGAGGGTGGCCAGGGCGGCACCGATCTCCGATCCGATCAGCATCCGGCCGGTGGTCTCTATCGTCACCTGGACCTGGAGGGGCACCTCCCGGCCGGTGGCCTTCATGGCCCGGCGGCAGCCCTGCATGGCGGCCTTGACTATCAGAAGGTCCATCATCGTCTCGATGAGGAGCACGTCGACCCCACCCTCGAGCATGGCCCGGGCTGACTCCTCGTAGGCGTCACGCAGCTCGGGGAGGGTGATGTGACCCAGGGAGGGGAGTTTGGTTCCCGGTCCCATGGATCCGGCCACCCACCGGGGACGCTCGGCGGTGGAGTACTCGTCGGCCACCGAACGGGCGATGCGGGCCGCCTCGAAGCTGAGCTCGAACGCCCGGTCGGCCAGGCCGTACTCGGTGAGGACCGTGCTGAAGCCGCCGAACGTGTCGGTCTCGATCACGTCGCAACCCACGTCGAGGAAGGACCGGTGGACATCGGCGATGACGTCGGGTCGGGTGACCACGAGCATCTCGTTGCACCCTTCGTACTGCTCACCACCGAAATCCTCGGGACCGAGGTCCCGATTCTGGATGCTGGTGCCCATGGCACCGTCGTAGATGACTACTCGCTCGTGTGCGGCCTGAAGGAAATCCATCACAACCTTCTGTCGGCAGAACCACGGGACTCGACAGGCGCTGCTGGAGTCGGACGTGTGGGCTGTGTGGTCCCGGTCCCTCTGGACCCGAGGCCGTGGGCCCGATGATAGAGGGTCCGGACCCCCGATCGTCGGTCGAGGCGGGGATCGAATGCGATTTGGGGCGGATGCCGTCGTG
>JALSTE010000645.1 GCA_026983855.1 Acidimicrobiia bacterium | reverse complement strand
GAGGGGGATCCCGCCCCGCCCCCGCCCCCGCCTCCGTTTCCGGAGCCCGAGCCACGGGTGATCATCGAGGAGGAGGTCTCCGGACTATCCCCCGATGAGGTATGGGCCCGATTCGTGGCCGCTCATCCGCCGTCTCCCCGGTCTCCGGGATCCGACGGGCTGGCCGACGATAGTGGCCGAGAGGGAAGACGGCGGGGGGAGCGGCGGCCGGTGCCCCTGGGGACCCTCACCGGGGGTTTCCTGCTGGTGACGGCGGGTCTGGTGTACCTGGGTCGCCGCTCCGGAGCGGTTGAGACCTCGTGGGTGACCTTCGCCGCCCTGGGTCTCGTGCTGGTGGGGGCGGTACTGGTGGTGGGTGGTTGGCTGGGACGCCCGGGCGGACTGACCGGCATCGGGGTGGCCCTCACCCTCTTCCTGGTGGTGGCCACGGTGGTGCAGGTGCCCCTGGTGGGGGGTCTGGGCCGCCGGGACCCCCGTCCCCTCGACATCTCCGAGGTGGTCGGGGGCTACAACCTGGCCGGTGGGACCATGGTGCTGGATCTGACCGCCCTCTCCCTGGACCGTCGGGCCCTGGAGGTCACCGCCGGGGTGGCCTTCGGGGATCTGAGGGTGGTGCTGCCCCCGGGCACCGCGGTCTCCGTGGAGGCCCGCACCGGTCTGGGCGGTGTGGACCTGCTCGGGGACCGTGGCTCGGGGATGGCCGTGGAGCGGACGTTCACCAGCGGGGACTTCGCAGTGGGTGTGCCCCGATTCGTGATCCGGGCCGATGTCGGCGTGGGCCACCTCACCGTGGAGTGGGCGTCGTGAGCGGTTCTGGGAGTTGTGGGTGGATTGGCCGCGGTCGTGGATCGGCGGGGTGGGTGTCGTGAGGTCCGACGGGGTGGACGTGTTCTCGGTTCTCACGGGTGTGCTGTTCGTCGGACTCGGCCTGTGGTTCCTGCTGGAGTCGACCGGGGTGGCCCGGCTGGATCTGGCGGTGCTGCTGCCATTGCTGGTGGTGGGGGCCGGTCTCTCGGTGCTGGTGGTGGGGGTCTCCCGCTGGATCGGACGCTGATCCCGCCATCCACCGGGTGGGCCGGTGGCCCCGGCGGTCGGCGGTGGATGGGCCACGGCCCGGACGCCCGCAGCGGTCGGAGCCCGGCGGGCTACTTCTTGGGCTCTGTTGAACCGAGTACTATTCCCTCCATGGAACGGAGCCCTTTCCACTACCACGGCCCCCTCGAACCCGAGCAGGTAAGCGGACGGGAGGAACTCCAGCGGGATCTGGCCCGCCGGGTCATGGACCGTAGGGTGACCGCCCTGGTGGGTCCGAGGCGCTACGGCAAGACCAGCGTCCTCAAGCGGGTGGCCGCCGATCTGGCCCAGGTGGGTCCTGAACCGGTGTGGATCGACCTCTACGAACTGAGTTCGATCTCCGACCTGGCGGCGGCCGTCGACAGGGGGCTGGCCGCGGTCAGGGGCCCCCTGCGGCGGGCCCTGGACTCCGCCGCCGAGGGCCTTTCCCTGAGGCTGGGCTTCGTGGGTGTCGATCTGTCCCGGCGACGCAACCAGCGACCCGATCCCATGCTCACCCTGAGGTCGCTGCTGGACGTTCTGGTCGGCGTGGCCCGACGGCGGGAGATCTTCGTGGTGTTCGACGAGTTCTCCGGTGTGGCCGGGGTTCGGGGCGGGGCCGGGGCCCTGCGGACCGCCCTCCAGCACCACTACCAGGACCTGGGGATCGTGTTCGCCGGTTCGGCGCCCTCCACCATGCGCACCCTGTTCTCCGAGGAGAGCCAGCCCTTC
>JALSTE010000644.1 GCA_026983855.1 Acidimicrobiia bacterium | reverse complement strand
ATCGACACCAGGGACACCTCCCTGGCCCCGGCGGTGGAGGACCTGGGCATGACCTGCGTGGTCACCGAGACCATGATGTCCGACCCCACCCGGGCCGCCGCGCTGGCGACCACGGTGCTCACCGCCGCCGCGGGCCCGAACCCCCGGACCCGGGGGCCGAACCCATGAGCCTCACCATCACCGGACTCTCGGGCATCCCCGAGATCGGGCGGGGCGCCGACCTCGGGGCCGTGGTGGTGGAGGCGGCGGAGGCCAACGGTCTACCCCTCACCAACGACGACGTGGTCGTGGTCACCCAGAAGATCGTGTCCAAGGCCGAGGGGGCGGTGGTGGAGGTCGACCCCTCCGATCCCCTGTCCCACAAACCGGTGGTGGAGCGGGAATCGGTGCGGATCCTGCGCCGCCGGGGGGAACTCATCATCTCCGAGACCCGACACGGATTTGTCTGCGCCAACGCCGGCATCGACCTGTCGAACATGGAACGGGGTCAGGCCGCCCTCCTCCCGGAGGACTCCGACCGGTCGGCCCGGCGAATCAGGGACCGCATCCGGGCCCTCACCGGTGCCGTGGTGGGCGTCATCATCTCCGACACCTTCGGCCGTCCGTGGCGGCGGGGTCTGACCGACGTGGCCCTGGGCTGTGCGGGTATCGGCGCCATCCTGGACCTACGCGGGGCCTCGGACTCCCTGGGCCGGGAACTCCACGTGACCGAGGTGGCCGTCGTGGACGAGCTGGCCGGGGCGGCCGACCTGGTCTGCGGCAAGTCCACCGGGATTCCCGTGGCCCTCATCCGGGGGGTGGACCGCTCGTGGTTCCGCAGCAGCTCGGTCCGGGCCGAGATCGTCAGGGACCCCTCCGAGGACCTGTTCCGCTGAGCCGCCTCCGGGCGAACGGCCTCCGAACGAGTCCCCGAACGACACCACGCTGAGGCCGTGCTCAGCCCATTTTCACCCTGTTCGCCCAGTGAGGTGTGCTCTCATTACATTTCGATGACATTCGAAATATGCACCCGGGCACAAGGGTGCCCATCTTCTTTGTTGACCACCGGAGAAGCCCACTCCCGACCGGTCAACTGGCACCACCCTTGATACAAGCGCAGAATCGGACTACCTTCGACTCGGCGGGTGGAGGTGCCCTCGGGCGAAGGTGGCCCGGTAGGCACAGATGGTTCTGCGGTGAGGAGGCAGTACCGTGAGGCCTCACCCTTGTGGAAGTGTCAGGTGGTACTGGCTCATGCCCAAAAAGAGCGTAGGGCATCGATTGCGGTGAGAGAACGCCCAATGGGTCCTAACCCCTCCATGTTGATAAGGGCGGCCATGGCCTTGGTATTGATTCTCTCGGCGTGCGCCTCCTCCGTCGGAACCGGCGCCGGTTCCGACGGAGGAGGCGCGTCGGAAGTCGCCGGAGGGCCACAGACCGGTGGATCTTCCGTGGCGGCGGGGTTGTCAGGAGTCGATCCCGACATCATCTCCGCTCTCACCCCCGCCACCTCAGCCGATAACGGCAGGACAAATATTCTTGCGGCTCGTTTGTCCCTGCCCGCCCAGCTGCGAACCAACCAATGCCTGGTGAGTAAGGGATGGGATCCTCTGCCAGTCACTGAGGCTGACGAGCTGCCCGACCCACAGAGTTACAATGAGGCCAATGCCCAGTTTCCCAACATAGGCTACCTCGAGACCAACGGCCTGCCACCAGTGAACACGGGTGAAGGCGGGCCACTTTCGGAGACACCAGGCGAGCCCGATCCGGCCCTCGAGCAGGCGCTCCGAACCTGCCAGAGGTCGGCGAGA
>JALSTE010000643.1 GCA_026983855.1 Acidimicrobiia bacterium | reverse complement strand
GTGACCCCGACGTGGACCTGGGGTACAGGGTCAGCGCCGACTGGCGGGTGGGTAACTGCGTCAGCGGGTACTCCTCGGTGTACCCGGTGTTCTGCAGCTCCCCCCACACCGGGCGGATAGTGGCCTCGGTCCCCAGCGTCTCGGCCTGTCCCATCAGTGCCGACTCCTACGTCGACGACGTGTACACCGTGTGGTGCATCGACGAGGACCGCTGAGCGGTCCGGGGTTGGGGGAGACGGCCCCACCGTCGGGGGGCCGGCCACCAGGGATGTCGCACCCCCAGGCTACGGTTCGGTCATGGACGTGACCTTCGGGTTCAGCGGTGAGCTGTTCGAGTGGAGCGGTGAGGGGGCGTGGTTCTTCGTGGCCCTGCCCCCGGACCTGGCCGAGGACATCAGGGACCTGGAGCTGCCCCGGCGGGGCTTCGGTTCGGTGAGGGTCACGGTGCGCACCGGCGCCAGCGAGTGGCAGACGTCGCTGTTCCCCGACCGCCGCTCGGGTTCATACCTGCTGCCGGTGAAGAGGTCGATCCGTCAGGCCGAGGGCCTCGACGAGGGCGACCTGGTGGAGTTCGAGATACAGATCTCGGTGGCCTAGGGGGAGCGCCGGTAGATTCGGTGGAATCCGGGCCTGGTGTGAGTGGAGCCCGGCCGCAGGGAGCGCCGGTACATTCGGGAGAGTCGGGGCCTGGGCCGGCCTTGGTCCGTTCTGGATCCTCGCTCAGCTCCCGGTGGGACGGGTCCGGCGGCTGAGAAAGCTCCAGATGGCGACGGAGGCGTCCAGGTCGGGGTAGGGCTCCCCGATGAGGGCCCGGGTGAAGCGGCTACCCCGATGGCCCATCCAGGCGTGGTTGGCCCCCTCGACGAGGATCATCTCCACCGTCGTGTCACCGTCACAGCCGGTCCAACGGGTGCCGGAGACATCGGGGTTGGTGGGGTCGACCATGTCCACCCGCCCGGTGCAACCGTCGAGGCGGGCCACGGTCTCCACGCTTTCCCGGGGTGAGGCGAAGGCGTAGTTGGCCACCCCGCTGCCCCGGCCGCCGTCTATGGGGATGTTGGTGTCGGCCAGACCGTGCAGCGACATCAGCGACACCGGTTGGACCATGGGGCAGTTGCCGATCTCGAGGGTCCCCGACTGGAAGGCCACGGCCACGATCCGGTCCGACAACTCACACGCCAGGCGGTAGGCCATGATCCCCCCGTTGGAGTGGCCGGCGGCGTAGACCCGGGAGGGGTCGACGGGATGGATGGCCTCGATCTCGTCGATGACGGCGGAGATGAACCCCACGTCGTCCACGTTCTGGCGGTCACGTGCCGCCACCCCGCAGCATCCCCCTCCGTTCCACACCCGGTTGTCCCGTCCCTCCGCGATCGGGACAGCGTCGGGGAACACCACCAGGAAGCGGTTGGCCTCGGCCAGGTCGGCGAACCCCGAGTCCTCCCGGAACTGGGTTCCCGAGCCCAGGCCCCCGTGCAGGGCGATCAGCAGGGGCATGGGCCCGTCCCCCGAATCTGAGGGGACGTAGAGGTGGTAGGTGCGCCGCCGGCCGTCGGGGGTGTCGACGGCGCCATCCACCAGGGTTCCGACCGGCTCCACCGCGGGCTTGACGTTGCCCAGGTCGAGTATCACCGGCTCGGTGTCCGGATCGACATCCGGGGCTGTGGCGGCGCCGCCCGTCTCGGCGGCGGGCGTGCCGGCGTCGGTTGGTAGGGGGGCGGGCGCGGTGGTTTCGGTCGGTTGGGGAGGGGGTGTGCTGGTGTCGGTCGGTTCGGTGGCCGCGTCCCGGG
>JALSTE010000642.1 GCA_026983855.1 Acidimicrobiia bacterium | reverse complement strand
GGACATGGGGGAGGCCCACCAGGTTTCGTGCCACTTCCCGTTGCGGGCGGGGGAGACCCTGCTCGACCGGATCGCCTCGGCGTCGGGCGCCGGCTGATCCCGCCGGTGGCCACTTCGGACAGGCGGCGGTGGTGGTGACGGTGACCGGATCCGCTTCAGGCAGGTTCCGGTGGTGACATCAACGGGCGGTTCCACCTCGAATCTCCCCACCCCCGGTGAGCGGGCGGCGGAGGATCCGGGGGTCCTGGTGCTGTACAACTCCCGGCTGTCGTGGCTGGCACCGATCATCACCCCGACGATCCTGATCGTGGGACCCCTGCTGGGCATGATCGTGGTGGGTCCCAACCCGGTCCCGATCGCCCTGGTGCTGCTGGGTCTGGGTCTGGGTTGGGTGACCCTTTTCGACCAACCCCGCAGGGTGGTCATGGACGCGGAGGGAATCCACCGTGTCTGCGTGCTGCGCACCCAGACCCTGCCGTGGGACGAGGTGGACGTGATCGAACGCAACGGCCGCACCGGCAGACGGGTCTCCCGGACCGAGGATCCCGAGTTCGACCCCCGCACGGGGGGCTACCGGCACCGTCCCAAGAAGAGCCGGGTCAGAACCGGCCGGGGGCTGGCCGCCCGGTCCCGCCGGGTCCGGTACCTGCTGTTGAACACCACCGAGGGCGAGGTGGAGTACAAGACCATGTGCGAACTGGTCGAGCGGGCGGCCCCGGGCCTGATCATCCGGGCCGTGCCACCCAAGACCACCTCCACCCCCACCACGGTGTACCGCCGCGGGGTCGAGGGCCTGGTCGACTACCACCCCCCTGGATCCGTGTGACCGCGGTGGGTGCGGCCGGGGAAGGGGTGAGGTGGTCGGGGTGCCCGGTGCTGGTAGCGTGGTTCTGGTCCCCAGCCAAGGTTTTCTGCTGATGCTCATCTGGATAGTCGGAACACTTCACGTGATCGCCTCGCTGACCATGGTCGGCCTGGTGCTGCTTCACAGCGGTAAGGGCGGGGGCGTGTCCGACATGTTCGGTGGCAGTGTCGGCTCCACCGCCGCCGGTTCCACCGTGGCCGAGAAGAACCTCGACCGGATCACCATCGTGGCCGCCACGGTGTTCGCCTTCACCACCCTGAGCCTGGGGCTGGCCCTGGCCTGACCGGGTCCGGTGTGATCTCGGGCCCCAGGGGTCGCGTTCGCCGGTGGGTGACGCTGCTCGTCCTGGTGACGCTGGCCTCGGCCTGCAGCGGTGGCCGGGAGCCCGTGGATCCGGCCTCAATCAGCTTCCCGCCGCCGACCACCTCCGAATCGACCACGACCACCGTCGAGGCGGTGCCATTCACGATGGTCGAGACGGTCCCCGAGGGGGGCGACGTCCGGGTGGGCATGTGGGCCGACCCCGACCCTGCGGCCCCCACCCTCGCCGGGGCCGCGGTCCGCTCCCTGATCCTGCCCCAGTTGTTCACCCCCACCCCCGGGGGAGGTTGGAGCCCATCGCTGGTGGAGCCCGGTTCTGACCGTCTGGCGCCCGATCAGCGTTCGGTCACCCTCCGCCTCAGGCCGGGAGCGGTCTGGTCCGACGGGACGCCGATAACCGTGGATGACCTCCGGGCCGGAGCCGATGCCACCTTCGTCACCGGAATCTCCGATGACGGCCGGGGGAACCTCACCGTTCGGTTCAACCAGCCCCTGCCCGGGTGGCGGAATCTGTGGTCGGGTCGGAACGTGGTCCCCGCCCCCCGGTCGGGGGTGTACGGGGGACCGTGGATGGTCGGCCGGCGCACCGAGGGTCTGGAGACCGT
>JALSTE010000641.1 GCA_026983855.1 Acidimicrobiia bacterium | reverse complement strand
CGAGGGATCCCACGGCCGTCGGCGGCGGAAGCGGGGTTCGGGGGGACGCCGTGGGCCCGACCCCGTCGAGATCCCTCCCTCCGACCAGGTCGTCAGGGGCTGGAAGGCCGTCGCCGACCGCGGATCCCGTTGGGTGCTGCCCCCGGGGCGCCTGTCCGATGCGGTGACGGCCACGTCCCGGTCGATTCTGCTGCACCACCAGGGCTCGCGGGTCGGCGCCCAGCCCCTCGGCCTGCCGGGGCACTGCTGGAGGGAGGCCGCCTACGTGTTGGGGATACTGGGGCGTCTCGGTCACCACGCCGAGGTGGAGGAGGTTCTGCGTTCCATACCCGATATCCAGAAGCCCAGCGGTGAGATACCCGGACGGCCGGGGGAGGTGGACGCCACCTCGGCCGCCCTGGTCTCCATCGGGGTCCACACCCGTCTGACCGCCGACCCGGGCCTGGCCGGTGATCTGGTGGACTCCATCGCCGGGGGGGCCCGCTACATCGCCCGCCAGCGCAAGGACCGTCGGGCCCGGGACCACTACACCCGGGGTCTGGTGTTCCCCCGGGAGACACCCCACGGTCTGGAGTACCGCTACGCCGACAACTTCTGGGCCCTGAGGGCCCTGACCGAGGCCGCTTTCCTCCTCGGGGAGGTGGACGAACCCACCGCCGCCGCCGACGCCCTGGAGGTGGCGGCCGATCTCCGGGTGGACCTCGTGCACTCCCTGGAGGCGGTCGTCGCCAAGTGGGGGGACGACGCCCTCCCCGCCACCCCCCACCGCCCGGTGGACGAACGGTCGATCGACGCCCTGGTGGCGGCGTGGCCCAATCGCGTGTTCCGCCCCGATCACCCCATGATCACCGCCACCCGCAAGGCGATCGTCGATCGATTCCTCCACGGTCCGGCTCACCACGCCACCATCGGACCGCGGGGTCTGGGCACTTACCGCACCCTGAGGCTGGGAATGGTCGAGCTCCTCAACGGCATGCCCGAGGCCATGGAACGGCTCGACTGGTTTCTCTCGGTTGCGGGACCCACCTTCACCTGGCCACCGCTGGTTCACCCCCGCCTGGGCAGCGGAACCTCCGGTGAGGGGGACGATGGGTTGGTCAAGGCCCACTTCCTGGCCTTCGTCAGGAGCCTCCTCGTTCACGAGCAACCCGGCGACCAGCCGGGGCTGGTGCTCCTGGGTGTCCACCCACCGGCGTGGATCGGCCACGGCGTCGAGGTGCACGACGCCCCGACCTTCCACGGGCGACTCTCCTACGCGGTGCGTTGGCACGGTGACCGCCCGGCCCTGCTGTGGGAACTCGACCGTGGGAACCGGCCCGACACGGCGGTGAGGCTCACCGCCCCGGGACTGGACCGCTCCTGGACCTCCACGGAGACCAGGGGGGAGGCCCTGCTCCGGTCTCCGATGGTCGTGGAGGACTGACCGGGTACAACCGTGGTGAAATCCTCACGGATGCACTCCCTCGCGCCGATTGGTGTCCAGACCCCTCCCGGGTCCTCTAGGAGTGCGAACCGTGGACTATCGACGACTGGCAGCTGTATTGGTGGGAGGAGCGATCCTCCTGAGCGCGTGCGCCGGAGCAGCGGCCTCGCCCGCCGAGGAGCAGGTGGTGGGGGCACGACCGGCGGCCCAGACCGCTCCCGCTCCCGCCGACTCGGGCTCGGCCGGGGGGGACGCGGCCCCCGATGACGCGGTGGCCGATCCGGCGGTGGTCACCGAGAAGGCGGGAACCGACGCCGAGATCGAGGCCCGGGTGAAGCAGACCCGGTCCGATCTGGAGGCGGTGGTCGCCGAGTGC
>JALSTE010000640.1 GCA_026983855.1 Acidimicrobiia bacterium | reverse complement strand
TGTCTACCGAGGACAGCCCGCTGGCGTCGAGGGCCCGCCCCAGCTCCTGGTTGGAGTACTTGTCGCTGGAGGTGGCCAGTCCGGTGGGGGCCACGGTCAGGACGGTCCCCGATCCCAGTTCCATGCGGACGGCGTCGGTGAACTCCTGGGGGGTGTCGATGGGCTCCTCGGCCAGGACGACCACGTAGAACCGGTCCCCGGTGGTGGAGTGACGCTCGGCGACCCGGGCCAGGGCCTGGGGGTCGGCGTCGGCCCCGGGTTCGACGTACACCCCGGTGCTCTGCAGGGAACGGACGGTTTCGCTGACGCTCTGGGCTCCGACGGGGGCGGCCCTGACGAGCAGCATGCCGATCGTCGCCAGGAGAAGAACCAGGATTCTCAGGGACCTGTTCATGATCGGCGACGATACCGCTTGAATGTCGGGGACCTCGTCCTCGTGGCCATGCCCCCATGAGCGGGGGCCACGTGGCATGGCTAGCCTCTGGCCATGACGTTCGTGGCTCCGATGGTGGCGGCGGTGGTGATCTTCCTGTCCGCCCTGGGCACCAGGGGCATGGGACCGGTGTCGCAGGCGTTCACCCTGGCGGTCATAGCCGGGGCCGGGGCCTTCGTCCTGCTGGCCACCCGAACCCTGCTGACCCTGGCCGTGGCGGTGGTCCTGGCGTTCATCGCCGGGGTGGTGGTGAGATCCATCGGGGCCCGGGTGACCCCGCCCCCCACCGGTTGACCCGGGTCTCAGGCGAGGGTCGAGGGGTCGGCGTTCCCGCCGCACACGATCACCGCCAGCCGTTCCCCCGGTCGTGATCGGTAGATCCCACCGGTGAGGGCGGCCAGGGCCGTGGCCCCCCCGGGTTCGACCACGATCCGTAACTCGGAGAACAGCAGGCGTTGGGCCTCGGCGATGGCCCGGTCGGGGACGGTGAGGGAAAGGTCGACCTGTCCGTTGAGCTGGGCGAAGGCCAGGCTCCCGACCTGTCGGGCTCCCAGGGAGTCCGCCGCCACCCCCGACACCGGCACCGGAACCGGCCGGCCGGCGGCCAGAGCGGCGTGCAGGCAGGCGGACGATTCGGGCTCGACGGTGACGATGCGGGTGCGGCCACCGAACCACGCCGCCACCCCGGCGGCCAGCCCCCCTCCCCCCACCGCCACGAGCACGGTGTCGGGTACCCCGATCTGTCCCTCCAGCTCCAACGCCAGGGTGGCCTGGCCGGCGATGGTGGTGTTCGTGTCGTACGGATGGACCTCGAGGGCGCCGGTGGCGGAGGCGAAACGGTCACACTCGGCCTGGGCGTCGTCGTAGAGGGCACCCCCGACCCGGACCGTGGCCCCCAGGGCGGCGATCCGCTCCCGCTTGACGGCGGGGGAGACCTCGGGGATGAAGATCGTGGCCCGAAGCCCCAGGGCCCGGGCGACGTGGGCCACGGCCAGACCGTGGTTGCCCCCCGAGGCGGCGGTGATCCCCTCCGGGGGGATGTCGGGCCCGGGAACCGACAGGACGGAGTTGAAGGCCCCCCGGGGCTTGAAGGAGCCGGTGTGCTGGAGCGACTCCAGCTTCAGCCAGAGCCCTCCGGGGGTTCCCAGGGCCGCCGTGTCCGGTTCAACCACCGGTGTCACCCTGACCCGTGTGCGAATCCGGTCGAAGGCGGTACGGACATCGGCGGGGAAGACCGGCACGGGATCGTCAGATGGCATCGCCCGAGGGTACCCACGCCCCGCCGGAGGAGGCTACGACCCGGCGTGGGTCCAGTCGGTCCAGGCCATGTTCTTGCCCTTGGAGGCCGGACCGTTGATGTGAAGAT
>JALSTE010000639.1 GCA_026983855.1 Acidimicrobiia bacterium | reverse complement strand
CGCCGGGGACGGGTTCAACCGCCAGTTCCAGAACCGGTCGTCGTGACCCGTGGATGACCTCGCCCACGGGTCCCTGGTCGTCGTGAAGCTGCACCGAGAGATCTGAGAGGCTGCGGATCTGGGCCCTCCTTCGGCGCCAGAAGAGCAGTCCCAGGGCGATCAACAGCAGCAGGGCCACACCGATGATGACGAGCCCGCCGTTGCGGTCCCACCAGGATGGCGGACCGAGGATCCTGAACTGGACGAACGTGCTGGCCAGCTCCACACCCTCGGGGCTGACGAGGCGCACGGTGGCGGAAACATCGCCGGGCGGGGTGTTTTCGCCGAAGGTGAGCGAGCGTTCCTCCGTGGTGCGGCCACTCTCGAGGATCATGGGTGAGGCGTCCACCGTCAGCTCCCCACCCCCGGTGACGTCTCTGAGACTGAGATGGGCCTCGGTGGGGGAACCCTCGTTCTCGACCTCCACCAGGACACGTATGGTGTCGCCGGGCCGGTGTGATCCACCATCGAGGGTCAGGTTGGCGAACAGTGGCGCCTCGCAGTTCACCGCCGAGTTCGCCGTGCGGACATCGCCACTGACCCCCTGCCCGGTGACCCGCCCGGTGATGGTAAACGGCCCGCAGGCGCCATCGGGAACGGTCAGCGTCCCCCGGTAGGCCGCGGCGTCGGCGTCCCCCGGGAGCGGGGGCGTGAGGGGAATGGTCCGGGAATCGAAGCCATTCCCCTCTACCGAGGCGCTGAACTGGATTCCACTGAGTGCCTGTGGGTCGGTGATGACCCCACGCCGGGTGCTCAGCCTTACGGTTATCTGCACCTGCTCACCCGGGCGGGGGAAGCTGGGAACCAGGGTGATGGTGGAGGCGAGGCGGCCCCGGAACAGGACCCTGGTGTTGACCAACTGTTCTTCGAGCCCCTCGGGGGCGTTGAGCACTACGGTCCACTCGCCCGGCTTGGGATTGGAGACCCGGAGGGCCTCTACCTTGGCTTCCGCTCCGACCCTCTCTATCTCCTGGTCGTCGAGGGTGCCCGAGGGGAGGGGTATGGCCTTGCCGTCGGGATCCAGGTAGGTGACATCGATGGCGGAGTTGAACTTCGAGACGGTGATTGCTCCCTCAGTGGCCACCACGGGGATGTTGACCTTGAGTCGGAGCGTCTCCCCACCCTTGATGGTTCCGCTGACTGGATCGGTTTGATTGGCGCAGATCGCCCCGGCGAAGGCCTCGGTGAGGGCATTAATTACATCGCGCTCGTTATCAACTATGCGGGCTCTGGGAACAGCCGCCTCCACGGTGTCGCATTGGGGATTGGCGCCAGCGCCACCCGCCGCCATCACTTCCAGGGCCTTGAGGTCGGCATTTCCGAAACCCAACGGCCAAATCTGCACGCCACTCTTGGCCGCCTCCGGGAGGATGCGTTCGGTGAGAGCCAGGGCTGCCTCATCGCTACGTTTGGCGGGATCGGGACCCCATCGGGAACTGTTGCCGACATCCAGAACACCATCCGTCAGCAGGAACACCACCCTGATGGCGTCCGGGTCCCCGGAGGCGAGAAGGGCCACCGCATCCTGTAGCGCGGTGGCGTGGTCGGTGTCGTTGCCCTCATTTCTCTGGCGGCGGTGGATCTCCTCGGCACACTGGGCGACGGATCGCCGGGAAGCGGCATCCACCACCGGAATCCGTTCACAGTAGACACGGGCCGCCACCTGGCCGGGGCCGTTCTCACTGCCGAAACCGATCACGGTGAAGGTGGAGGAGACCGACAGATCGCTCAGGGCTATGAGCGAGGCGGCCTGCCGCTCGGCCTCGACGT
>JALSTE010000638.1 GCA_026983855.1 Acidimicrobiia bacterium | reverse complement strand
AGGCGGTGGTTGGAATTCCGCCCGGGAACGAGTCTCTGCCACACTGACCGCCGACCGATCGAGCCGGCAAGGGGATGAACCGATGAACGGCGACACCGAGACCACGGTGATCTACGGGCAGGAGGAAGCGGTGGCCACCATCACCCTCAACCGGCCCGAACGACTCAACGCCATAACCTCTCCGATGCTCGAGGCCCTGGCCGGGGCCCTGCAACGGGCCGATTCGGACCCCTCGGTCCGGGTGGTGGTCCTCACCGGGGCCGGGCGGGGTTTCTGCTCGGGCCTGGACCTCAAGCAGGCCATGTCGGGGGAGGGCATCGGCGGGAGCCTGTCCCGGGCGGGAACCCAGGCCGTGAGTACCGAGGGGCTCCCCACCACGATCCTGTTCAACATGGACACTCCGATCATCGCCATGCTGAACGGCCCGGCCGCGGGATACGGCCTCGATCTGGCCCTGGGTTGCGACATGAGGTTGATGGCCCGATCGGCGGTACTGAGCACGGGGTTCGCCAAGGTCGGGGTGGTGCCCGAGAGTGGTGGCACCTGGTACCTGCCCCGGCTGCTGGGTTGGGCCAGGGCGTGTGAGGTCGGCTTCCTGGGTCGGGATCTGAGCTCCGGGGAGGCCCTGGAACTGGGTCTGGTCAACCGGGTGGTGGCCGACGAGGAGCTCGCCGAGGTGACGTACTCTTGGGCGGCGGAGATCGCGGCCAACGCCCCCCTGGCCATAGCGGCCATGAAGAGGATGTTCCGTCACGGTCTCACCGAGGACTTCCCCAGTCACACCCATCATGTTCTGCTGCAGACCATCCTGCTCTTCCAGAGTCAGGATTTCATGGAGGGCGTCACCGCCCGCATGGAGCGGCGTCCCCCCAAATTCCAAGGTCGGTGAGATAGCCAAGTGAACACACCCGCGGCCCACGGCACCGGTAAGGCCCGACTGGGTCTCCTCTCACTGGGGGCCCTCGGTGTCGTCTACGGCGACATCGGCACCAGCCCTCTCTACGCCATGAGGGAGTCATTTGAGGGGAGCGGACACACCCTCGTGGTGAGTGAGACCAACGTACTGGGGATCCTGTCGCTGGTGTTCTGGTCCCTGATCATCGTGATCACGGTGAAGTACCTGCTGGTGGTCATGAGGGCCGACAACCACGGTGAGGGCGGGATCCTGGCCCTGGCGGCCCTCATCCCCGACAGGATCCTGGCCAAACCCGGACGGCGGGCCCTGATGTTGATAGGGCTGTTCGGCACCGCCCTGCTCTACGGCGACGGCATGATCACCCCGGCCATCTCCGTGCTCAGCGCGGTGGAGGGAACCGAGGTGGCCACCCCGGGATTCGCCGACTACGTGATCCCCATATCGATCGGGATCCTGATCGTGCTGTTCATGGCCCAGAGCCGGGGCACGGGCTCCGTCGCCCGGGTGTTCGGTCCGATCATGGTGGTCTGGTTCAGCGTCCTGGGTCTGCTGGGACTGATCCACATAGTGCAGGACCTGTCGGTGCTGCGGGCGATCGACCCGACCCGGGCGGTGAGGTTCTTCGCCGACAACGGGTTCACGGGATTCGTCGCCCTGGGTTCGGTGTTCCTGGTGGTCACCGGTGGTGAGGCCCTCTACGCCGACATGGGGCACTTCGGCCGCAAACCCATCAGCGTGAGTTGGTTCGGACTGGTGCTGCCCGGATTGTTGCTCAACTACTTCGGCCAGGGCGCCATGCTCATCGCCGACCCTGAGAAGATCGACAACCCCTTCTACCGTATGGCCCCCGGTTGGGCCCTGTACCCCCTGGTCGTTCTGGCCACGGTGGCCACCA
>JALSTE010000637.1 GCA_026983855.1 Acidimicrobiia bacterium | reverse complement strand
GTGTCGTGGCCCGCCGCCCGACGGCTCAGGGCGACCGGTGGTTCGGGCCCGGCCAGGCCGGAGAGTGGATCGGGGCTCCCGAGGCGTTCATCGGTGAGCGACACCAGATCGGAGATGATGTCGTCACCGTTGCGTAGGGTGGCGAGATCGACGTCGGGCGCGGTCAGATCGACGAGGCGATCCCAGTGGAGGCGGGTGTCGGTCCGCCGGGCCCGGTCGTGCAGGGCCTCGGTCAGTTCCTCGAGCCGGCCCGGTGGGGCCAACAGGCCGTGGACGGGACCACGGCCGGTCACGACACCCCTGACCATGTGAAGTCGCCCGTCGCTCGGGGCGAGTGCCCCCTCGGTCAGTCGATCGGCCAGGAGATCCAACGAGACCTCCTCCTCCGGGCAGTCCACGACGACCGACTCGAAGCGAACCCGATCGCAGGGGTGGAATGAGACGTCGGCGGTGGTGACCCCCCGAACCGGGTGATCGGGGTCGAACTCCACGATCACCGCCCCCTTGGGGCCCATCTCCGATGACCGGAAGCCCCGACCCTGGAGGTTTCCCGGATAGACCGCCAGGCTCCCGTTGTCGAGGGCCACCGTCGAACGGGTGTGGATGTGGCCCAGGGCCCAGTAGTCATGACCCGTGGCCATGAGATCGGTGGGATCACACTCGGCGTACCTGCCGTGACCCGCTCCCCCCGCCACCCCCCGCAGATGGGTGTGCAGCAGGGCGACGTGGAAACCGGGCCCCCCGGCCGGGGGGAACATGGCGGCCAGGTTCCGTTCCTCGTGGCGGGTGGCGAAGCTGATCCCGCTGACGGTGGCCACGGTTCGGCCACCCGAGATCACCGGGAGGGTGAGCACCCGGTTCGAGCCGAAGTGGTGAACCAGAGCGGGCCATTTGTCCACCGATGACCATCCCTCGAGGGGATCGTGGTTGCCGTGGACCACGAAGCTGGGGATTCCGGCCCGGCTGAGGCGGGCCAGGCCGTCGCGGAAGCGAAGTTGGGCCCGGGCCCCGCGACTCACACCGTCGTAGATGTCGCCGGCGAACAGACAGAAGCTGACCTCGCGGCGCAGGGCGGTGTCGACGACGGAGTCGAAGGCGTCCAGGGAGGCGTCACGCATGACCCGCGCCAGTTCGGGTGACTGGCGGGACAGGCCCCGGAACGGGGTGTCGAGATGGAGATCGGCGGCGTGGAGGAAGCGCAGTTTCAACCTGGACTCCGATGGAGGGGGAACCTCCGACCGACCATAGGGAGGGGGTGGGACAGTGTTCGCCCCGCGACCCAGCGTCACCTTCGGTGTCGCTCATGGGCGGATGGGTCGCGTCCCTCGTCGTTCGCCCCGCGACCCAGCGTCACCTTCGGTGTCGCTCATGGGCGGATGGGTCGCGTCCCTCGTTCGGCTTGGGCTGACTCGCCCTCCGGTCGGGGTGCTGAGCGGGTGGATTCCGGCGGCCGGTCGGGGTGCTGAGCGGGTGGATTCCGGTGCCCGGTCAGGGGATGTACTGCTCCTCGATGGAGATGATCTCCCCTCCCTCGATGTTCAGCCACACCGGGGGCTGGAAGCTGCGGGACAACCGGTTGGCGACCCAGTCGGCGTAGCCGACTACCTCCACCGTGGAGGGGTCCCCCGGATTGGGCATCCAGGCCACCTCGGCCAGGGACCCCACGGGGATGGTCCTCAGCATCGGGTTGGCGTTGCGCACGTAGTAGTCGTTGGGCGGGGGTGACTCCTCCCCGTCCTGGGCCGCGGCCACGGCGGCGGCGTCACCGGTGAACCAGCAGGCCAGGTCGAAGGTGACCGAGGAGGCATCGGCGCT
>JALSTE010000636.1 GCA_026983855.1 Acidimicrobiia bacterium | reverse complement strand
GGGTGGTCGTGGTGGTCTCCTCGGGAACCACCGAGGTGGTGGACTCCGGGAGGGAGACGGTGGACACCGATTCCTGGCCCGAGTCGCCGGAGCCCCCTCCGCAGGAGGCCACGGACAGGACCACGACCACGGCGACGGCGATGCTTCGGATCCACGTCATGGAATCGAGATTAGGGGTCGCGGAACCACCCGTGGTGTCGGCAGCCCCGGCCAGCCCGGCCCGCCAGAGGCGGTTGGGGTGGAGAGCGGTCGGCCGGCCCCGACACCTCGGGCTGTCGAATCTCGTTCGGCGGTCATGTACCCCGGAGTCGGCCCCACCGTGGCATCGGCGAGGTGCGCGGCGTCACTTCAGGTACGGCAGGACCCGTTCCGCGAACAACTCCATGGACCTCATCACCCGTGAGTGGGGCATGTCCCCGATCTGGAATGTGCCCAACAGGGTGCCGGCGCCGATGGCCCCCAGGTTGTTGTTCAGCCTCTCGAGCACCTGTTCGGGCGTGCCTATCAGGGGCTCACCGGCGGCCAGTGTCGGGCCACCCGAGGCCTCGACCTCCCGCGCGATCTCGACCCGGGTCCGGTAGGCACCGGGCGATGTGTATCCCGGGGGGAAGAACGAGGGCAGGGGGAGGGTGAACATCCTCTCCCTGAAGTATCTCAGGTGGGGCTCGACCTCCTCGCGGGCCTTGGCCTCGCTGTCGGGATGGAGGTAGACGACCGAGCTGAAGGTGAACTGCTCCGGACCGGCCTCATAGCCGTAGTCCTGGGCGGCGAACTCCCGGTAGGTGTCGTAGAACCGCTTCAGCCGTTCGATCGGTACGAAGGTGCACGACAGGGGGTACCTGCGCTCGGCCGACCAACGGAGGGTCTCCGGTGAACCCTGGGATGGAACCATGATCTGGGGATGGGGCTGCTGATAGGGGCGGGGCCAGGGATTCACGTAGCGGTACTGGTAATGCTCTCCGTCCCAGGCGAAGGGTCCCGGTTCGGTCCAGGCCTTGACGATCAGGTCGTGGGCCTCGAAGAAGCGCGAACGTGACCGGGTGGGGTCGAGGTTCAGGGAGTGGTACTCGGCCCCGATTCCGCGCACGAACCCCGAGATGATTCGCCCCTCGGACATGACGTCCAGCATGGCGATCTCCTCGGCCACCCGGAGAGGATTGTCCCTCAGGGCGATGCCGTTCCCCAGAACCGCGATCCGGGCCCGGGTGGTCCTGCGTGCCAGGGCCGCAGCCATGAGATTCGGGGACGGCATGAGGCCGTAGGCGTTCTGGTGATGCTCGTTGACGCAGACCGCGTCATAGCCGGCCTGATCGGCGAACTCGAGCTGGCTCAGGTAGTTGTCGTAGAGCTCGTGACCGAACTCGGGGTCGTACTCCGTGTTGGGGTAGACGACCCAGGCCGATCCGGTGCGTTCGAGCACCTTCGGATCGATGCGGGGCCAGGGCATCAGGGTGAACACGTACACCTGCATCTCAGGCCTCCGTTCCGTTGGTGAAGGCCGCTATGAGTGCGGCCACCCGTCCCGGTTGGTCAATCGTGGCCATGTGTCCGGCGCCGGGTACCAGGGCGAAGTCGGCCCCGGTGAGTTCGGCGTGGCGTCGGCCGTGCGACTCGGGTAGGAGACGCCCCCGGTCACCCCACAGGACCAGTGAGGGACACTCGACATGGTGGGAGCGACGGGCGAAGCGCCGGTCGTAGGGCCTCTTCCACATCAGGCGGGCCTGGCCGGCCAGGTCCATCCATATGCTCGTGGCCCGGTCGGGGTCACCGGTGAGGGCGTCAACCTCGCTCAGGTCGATCGTCTCGGCCAGGTGGG
>JALSTE010000635.1 GCA_026983855.1 Acidimicrobiia bacterium | reverse complement strand
GTGGCGGTGCACCCCGACATCGCCATGCACTGGCAGGTGAGCGAGGTCGGCGACGGGATCGAACTCTGGGGCACCTGTGAGGTCCACGACGATCCCGAGACCAAGAGGCGTCTCTGGAACGGGGTGTTCGACTACGACCTGAACCTCTTCGCCCCCGGTGGGCCCGAGGACTCCCCCGGCACCGGATTTTTCGCCATCACCCCCCTGAGAGCACTGGTTCTGAAGCGCTACGGCGCCGGCGGAGTCGACCGCTGGCGGGCCTGATGAGCGTTCCCAACGAGGCCCCGGTTCTGAAGCACCACCACGCCGGTGGAGTCAGCCGCTGGCGGGCCTGACGACCAATGCCAACCAGGCCCCGGCGCTGAAGCGCCACCACGCCGGCGGAGTCGACCGCCGGCGGGCCTCGGGGCCCCGGTCGAACCGTCGGGGCCGGTTACCCACCGACTCCCGGACCAATGCGAAACCTCGCCCTGACATCTTCGCCACCTCGGGTCGAGTGATCCAACCCTCCGGAGCGTCGACGCCTCGGCGGGGAACTCCCGACTTTTCCCGGCCGCTAATGGATCCGGTCACGGTACACTCCGCTCTGCGAGCTTGAGTCCAGCCGGGACTCCTACTGAGTTCGCTGAATCAATTGGAGTAAGTAATGCCACGTGGCACCGTCAAGTTCTTCAACGACGAGAAGGGCTACGGGTTCATCAGTCGCGATGACGGCGACGACGTCTTTGTGCACTACTCGAATATCGAGGGCACAGGCCGCCGTACGCTCGGCGACGGACAGCAGGTCGAGTTCGAGATCGCCCCGGGCCGTAAGGGTCCCGAGGCCGTCGACGTCAGGGTCGTCTGACCCCAGGTACCAGCCCGCTCCCCCAGTGGGGGCGGGACCGGGCGTAAGCGGTCCTGCCGCAGTGGTCCCGGTGTCCCAGAACTCGGTCCGTCCTCGGACGGATCCCCGAAGACCCCTGAGGGGAGCTCCACACGGTGGGGCTCCCCTCAGGGGTTTTGGCGGCCACTCGCCGGTCCATCACCACCTGTGCCCCGGCACCGGAGTCCCCGTCTCATGTCCCTCTCCCCCAACCATCCACCCGTGAGGAGCCCGACGCCGGAAGCGGATCCCGACGTCGAACTCCCTCAGATACCGCTTCCGGAAAGGAAGTAGGAGACCCGGTTGAGAATGTCGATGAGGTCCAGGTGCTCCTCCTCGATCTTCTCGATGGTCTCGTGGATCTTCTCCCCCAGGTCCTCCGCCGCCTTCTCATCGGAGGGATTCTCCCGATGGGCCCGCGCCGCCTCGGCCACCCGGGCCAGATCGGGATCGGGTCCATGGTCCCGCTCGTGGGCGGCCACCTTCTCCAGCAGCTCGTCGACGGCCTTGCGATGCGAATCGTTCATGACCCAATTGTCCCAGACCGGGCCCTCCGGTCACACCTCGGTCCGGTATCACCCTCCGGACCGACCGTCACCGACGGCCCATGCCCACCAACCTCGCGGCCCTCACGGCCATCCGACCCAGGACCCGCAGCGTCGGCCGGTCGTAGTGCTCCCTGAGTGCCAGCTCACCGACCTTGGTATTGGCCTCTGACCAGGTCGGATAGGCGAGGGGCACGGCGAGGGACGTCACCTTGGCTCCGCTCTCAACCGCCGTTCGCCACCCCACGATGGTCTCCCCGGCCCGGGCCCCCACCACCGTCGCCCCCTGCACCCGGCCGTCACCATCGACCGTGGCCTCGGTGAACCCCCACGTCTGTCCGGCCGCCATGGCCCGATCCAACTCGGAGTGATCGAAGCGGATACGCCGTGGCGAAATGTCCGCACCATC
>JALSTE010000634.1 GCA_026983855.1 Acidimicrobiia bacterium | reverse complement strand
GGGTCTGAGCCCTTCCCCACCCGGGATGGCCGCGGGGCGGCCGGCGGGGGTCGTCTTCGACCTGGACCAGACCCTGTGGGACTTCACGGTCCTGCGGGACCGGGCCATCGCCCGGGTCATGGACCGACTGGGGACGGAGGTGCCGGGATTGAACCGACCCGGTGGCCCGAACCTGGAACCCTCCCGGATCCAGGACATCTACGACGAGCTGGAGGCCGCCAATCCCGCCACCCGCGTCCCCCACGCCCGGATCCGCCGGGAGGCCCTCACCCGGGCGGCCCGGGAGGTGGGGGTGGACGACCCCGCCATCCACGACGAGCTGGTCGAGATCTACTTCTCGGTCCGCCACGGTCCCGCCGAGCCCTACGACGACGTCATACCCACCCTGCGGATCCTGAGGGACGCCGGTACCTCCCTGGCCGTTCTGAGCAACGGGAACACCCGGCTCCACCTCATCGGGCTGGACGGCTGGTGGGACGCGGTGGTCCTGGCCCCCGAGGTGGGACTGGCCAAGCCCGATCCGGCCATCTTCGAGCTGGTGGCCGCCCGCCTCGGTGTGGACGAACCCTCATCGCTGGTGTCGGTGGGCGACAACGTGGCCCACGACGTCGAACCGGCCCGGGCCCTGGGGTGGCGGGCCGTCCACCTGGACCGGGGCGCCACCTCCCCGGTGGGGGACACGATCAACACCTTGAGGTCCCTCCCCGGCCTCCTCGGGATCTGACCCCCTCGACCTACCGCCCCTCGAAGCGGGGCTCGCGGCTGGGACCTTCCAGTTGCCGAATCCCTTGATGGTCCTGCCCGCGACCTACCGCCCCTCGAAGCGGGGCTCGCGGCCTTCCTGCCAGGCGACGATGGCCTCCGCCGTGTCCCGGGTACCGAAGTTGACCGTCTGGGCCATGCCCTCGTTCTCCAGGGCCTCGTCCAGGGTGGAGGACAGGGAGTTGGTGAGCAGGCGTTTGGTCATCTGAATGGCGATGGGCGGGGCGGCGGCGAGGCGGCGGGCCCACGACCAGGCCAGGTCCATGAGCTCCCCGTGGGGTACGACCCGGTTCACCAGCCCCATCTCCCGGGCGGTCCCGGCCTCGATGATGTCGGCCAGCAGGGCCAGTTCCTTGGCCTTCTGCACCCCCACCAGACGGGGCAGGATCCACGAGCCCCCGAAGTCGATGGTGAGACCCCGGCGGGCGAAGATCTCGGAGAACCGGGCCCGCTCGGAGCACACCACCAGGTCGCAGTGCAGGGCCAGGTTCATGCCCGCCCCCACCGCCACCCCGTCCACCGCGGCCAGGGTCGGACAGTCCAGACGGTGCAGGGCCAGGGCGGCGTCGGACACCCTGGCCATGGCCGTGAGCTGGTGCACCGGCGGCCTCTCCGAGCGGGTGTCGGCGGCCAGGTCGGCCCCGCTGCAGAAGTCCCCGCCCGCACCCGTGATGAGCACCGCCCTCACGTCGGGGTTGCCCCGGGCCCCGGAGAACACCTCGGCCAGCTCGGCCCACATCGGGACGGTGATGGCGTTCTTGCGGTGGGGGCGGTTGAGGGTCACGGCCAACACCCCGTCGGTGTTCTCCAGCAGAATCGGGTCCCCGGCCGCGTCCCCGGCCGCGTCGCTGTTCATGAATCCCCCTGTGGTGTCTCTGATGGTCCCGGGGGCACCATACTGGCGCCATGGGATTCGACCCCTATCGTCCCCAGCGGGCCTCCGTCGGCGACGTCGTCCTCATCCTCTCCGCCCTGGTGGTGACCGCCGCCCTGGTCGCCTGGGCCTTCCTGGCCTGAGTTCACCGATGGTCAGGAGCCACATCGACCCCGAGCCGGGTC